>JAPYUD010000508.1:0-630 GCA_029936215.1 Pirellulaceae bacterium
CAACGCGAGAGGGGGATCGGCCCACAACGCGAGAGGGGGATCGGCCCACAACGCGTGAAGGGGATCGGCCACGACCCGACGGAGATCGTCCGGCCGATCGTGAAGGTGACCGCTTCACACCGCAAACCGATCGAGAAGAAATCCTCCTGCGCCGAATCAAGGCCCTGGAACGACAGGTCGAGGAGCTCAGCACCCTGGCTCGGCGCCTTGAACAACTCCTTGGAAACCCGAACGACGAGGGCCGACCATCACGGCCACCGGCCGGGGACCAACCCCGCTCACTCGACCAGCCTCGCGGAAGTAATCCCCCTTCAGCACGTGATGGTGATCGCCCGCGACCCGACGGTGATCGCCCTCGTGAAGGCGAGCAAACGCGTGAGGGAGGAGATGCTCGTGAGGGGACAGATCGTGCCGAACAGGCATTTGGCCAGTTTGACCGCAACCGGGACAGGGCGGTCGGGCTTGAAGAATTCCTCTCGCGACTGGAAGGAACCGGAGAGCGGGAAGTACGTGAAAAATGGACCGACTTTTTTCGCCGCTACGACGTAAACCGGGATGGAAAGTGGAATTCGCGTGAGTTTACCAATGCCTATCATCGTCGCGCAAGCGAGCAAGGGGACCGGCCACGAC
>JAPYUD010000508.1:730-2992 GCA_029936215.1 Pirellulaceae bacterium
CCGAGGGAGACCGACCGGCAGCCCGCGAGGGAGACCGGCCACGACCCGAGGGAGACCGACCGGCAGCCCGCGAGGGAGACCGGCCACGACCCGAGGGAGATCGGCCGGCAACCCGCGAGGGAGACCGGCCACGACCCGAGGGAGATCGACCAGGCGGTGATGGCCGCTAGCCCTTGACCAGGTCCTCAATGACCCGGCCCGGCGAGAGCAGGAACGGCCGGTTCTCGCGATCTGGAACATGGACGTGTGGATCCACGCCCAGCAGGTGATACATCGTCGCTGCAATATCCCAGGGTCCCACTGGATCATAGAGTGGGTAGGCGGCATGCCGATCGGACGTCCCCAGGACGAAACCGCGAGGAATCCCCCCGCCGGCCATCAGCATCGAGTAACAGTCGGGCCAATGATCCCGGCCCGCATCCTTGTTGATCTTCGGCGTACGGCCAAACTCGCCGAGGCAGAGTACCAGCGTACTCTCGAGCAGTCCTCGCTGATCAAGATCCTCCAGCAGTGCCGACATCCCCTGGTCAAAGGGGGGCAAGAGCTTCTCACCGAGCGTCTTGTAATTGTTCTTGTGCGTGTCCCACTGGTCGGCATTGAGTTTGGACCAGTTAACAGTCACCAGCGGCACCTCGGCCTCGACCAGCCGACGGGCCAGGATGAGCGTCTGCCCAAACTTGTGCCGCCCGTAACGGTCGCGGGTGGTTGCCTTTTCCTGTTCAAGGTCAAAAGCCTGCTGGCTGGTGGAAGATCGCAGCAGTCCAAAAGCCCGCTGCTTGAGCTTGCTCATCCCATCCACTCTGTCCCGTGATAAAAGCGAGGGCTGCTGGCCATCGAGCTTTTCGAGCAACGCAAACCGTTTCCCGAGCCTTCCTCCCACCAGTTCCGCGGGAACATCCAGGCCCGCGACCTGGAAATCCTCGGCATTCGGATCCCCATCAATACGGTAGGGCTCGAAGGCCTCGCCAAGAAACCCGGCATTCTGACCTGCCATCGGCGGCCGATTCCCCTGGTGCATGACAGGGCCCAGTACCGCAGCACTCGGAACCGGCCGATCGGTCGGCTTCAGCCTGGCAACCACGGCTCCATAGGTAGGGAAGTCTTCCTTCCTGGCCGGGGTATTCGTACCTGGCAATGGGTGGGGGTGGCCGGTCAGTGCCGTGTAGGACGCGGACCCATGTTCAAAATCGGTATGGCTCACACTCCGCACGATCGTGTACTTGTCCATCTGCCGGGAAAGCTGCGGAAGGTGATCACTAATCTGGATACCGGGGACACTGGTTGAAATCGGCAGGTACTCACCCCGCAACTCAACCGGCGCATCGGGCTTGAGATCCCAGAGATCCTGTTGCCCCGGCCCTCCGAAGAGGAAAACCACGATGCAGGAGCGAGCATTGCCAAACAGAGGGGGCCGGCGCTGATCGGAAGCTCCTGCCGCCTGGAGCACAGGCGGAAACCCGATACCGAGCGCCCCCATGCCAATGCTCTGCATCCAGCCACGCCGGTCCAGGCCGGTATTGAGTTTCACATCTCGGGAGGTTATCTGCAGGGGTCGCATGGATGGACGTGTGATAAAGAGGATCGATTACCAGGCTCGACCATTGTAACAGGGAAGCGGCTGCCTGATGAAATTGAAGGAATTACTCGCCGGCGCGGCAGTCCTTGGCACGGAAACCCCCATCGACGGCCAGCACCGAGCCGGTAATATAATCGGCTTCCGCGGAACAGAGAAAAGCTGCTGCCTGTCCGATATCGGCCGGGGTTCCCAGCCGCCCCCAGGGAAGCAGGGCAGCTTCCTCTTCAATCCGCTCGTCACCAAAGGTCTCATGTTCCCCGGGCGTGTCAATCCAACCCGGCTCAATCGCGTTGACGTTGATCCGGTGGGTGGAGAGTTCCACCGCGATCGTCCGCATCATGTGATTCAGTCCCGCCTTGGCAGCCCCGTAGGCGACACAACGGGCAATCGGCATTTCCGCCTGCACGCTGGAAATAAAGACAATCTTCCCCCCCTCGCCACGCTCGACCATCCGGCGAGCCACCAACTGGCTGATGTGAAAGCCTGCAAGCAACGTTCCCTGCAGCGTCTGCTCAAACAGTTCCGGCGGATAATCCAGGAATGTCTCCCGTCGACTGAAAGCAGGATTGCTGACAAGAATATCCAGGTCACCCGCCTGATCGGCCAATTGCTCGCAGCCTGAACGCGAGAAAGCGTCCGCTTCGATCGCCGTACAGTTGCGGCCACGCTGACGAATTTCCTCGGCC
>JAPYUD010000509.1:0-2984 GCA_029936215.1 Pirellulaceae bacterium
CTACCAGATGGTCGAGGAACTTCACCAGCAGCAGCCCCTGGACTGCGTGCTGGTCGACGAGGCCCAGTTCCTCACTCGCAGGCAGGTACACCAGGTCTCCGATATTGCTGACCAGCTTGATATCCCGGTATTGACCTATGGCCTGCGCACCGATTTTCAGGGGAAACTGTTTGAAGGAAGTGAGCAGCTTCTGGCATGGGCCGATAACCTGGTCGAGATCAAGACGATCTGTCACTGTGGCCGCAAGGCGACGATGGTGCTGCGAATTGGTGAAGATGGCCAGGTGATCAAGGAAGGAGCCCAGGTCAAAATTGGCGGAAACGAGCTTTATGTTTCCGTCTGCCGCCGGCATTTCAAGACGGGAATGGCAGAGCGGCGTACGGATGAACTGGTATTTGGAGAACTGGAATCCATGGAGGAATCAACATGAGTCGCCTTTTGTCACTTTCGCTTGCCTGCCTGCTCTCAGCACTGCTTGGTACTCCCGCGTTTGGAGCGGAACCGTCAGGTGACTGGCCCCAGTTCCTGGGGCCGGCACGAAATGGAATCTCTGCAGAGACCGGCCTGCTGGAGACCTTTCCGGCAGCTGGCCTGAAGCCAGCCTGGAGCGCCGAGGGGGGCATCGGGATGGCTGGCGTGGTGGTCTCCGGAGGCAAGGCGGTGACGATGATCGAGGATGCGAGTTCCCAGCTGGCGGTTGCCCTGGATGCCAGGACTGGCAAGATGCTCTGGCAGACTGCCATTGCCCCGGCCTACAGGAACTCGATGGGCAATGGCCCACGGGCAACACCGGCGATTGCCGGTGGGCAGATCTTTACCTTGAGCGGGGAGGGGATCCTGACGGCGCTCTCGCTCGCTGATGGCACGGTCAGCTGGTCGGATAACTGCCTCAAGAGATTTGGTGGCAAGCAGGCGGCTTACGGCATGGCCTGCTCCCCGCTGGTCGAGGGTGGCAAGGTGATCGTGACGGTGGGTGCTCCGGCAGCGACAGTGGTCGCCTATGACGTGAAAACCGGCAAGCAGGTGTGGACCGCCGGCAAGGGGGATCCCGCCGGTTACTCCTCACCGGCAATGCTCAATGTTGGTGGCACTCGACAACTGGTGGTCTTCAATGGCCGGGCCGCGATGGGTATCAACCCGGCCGACGGGAGCCTGCTATGGCGATACGCTTATGTCACCGACTACGACTGCAATATTGCCACGCCGCTGGCGTTCAAGGGGTCGATCTTTCTTTCCGCCGGTGAAAACCATGGTGCCACCATGCTCTCACTCCACAAGACAGGCGATACCTTCCAGGCCAATCCCGGCTGGGAGTCGCTTGGCCCGGGGAGCGTGATGCGGAACGAGTGGCAGACCTCGATCCTGCTTGACGGCTACCTTTATGGCTTTGACAACGTCGGAGGCGCAGGTCCAATATCCCACCTCACCTGTATCGAGGCAGGCACCGGCAAGCGAGCATGGCAGCAGGTTCGATTTGGCAAGGGGAACATGATTGCGGCCGATGGAAAGCTTTTTGTGACCACCATCAAGGGAGACCTGGTGATCGTCAAGGCAAGCCCGGCAGGATTCCAGGAGCTGGGCCGGCAGCCGGTCCTGGAGATGACCCGTCAGGCACCGGCGCTGGCCGGCGGACTGCTCTATGTTCGTGATAACAACAAGATTGTCTGTTTTGATGTCAGGAAGCCGTAACCGGGGTACTGGTTGCGCGGAGTAATTTAGATGCTTTCACTTGCAGGACACCATGCACTGGTAACCGGTTCGACCAAGGGAGTGGGCCTGGCGATCGCACGGTCGCTGGCCCGTGCCGGGGCGAACCTGGTGCTGAATTGTCGAACCGAGGGCCCCGAATCGGAGCAGGCGGTGGAGGCGTGCCGTGCCGAGGGAGTGGAGGTCTCGCTGGTGACAGCAGACCTGTCCGGGGAGACCGAGGCCTGCGTGGGCGACCTGTTTGATCAGGCGATGGCTGCCAATGGCGAGATTGACCTGCTGGTCAATAATGCCGGAACTTATATCGACAAGCCTTTCCTGGAGATGGACCTGGAGACGTTTGACTACACGATGCGGCTGAACGTCTATTCCTACTATTTTCTTACCCAGCGTTTTGCCCGCCACTGGGTGGAAAACCAGGTGGCAGGACGCGTCCTGCTGATCGGTTCGATCAACGGTCGCATGGCAGAGCAGGTTCACAGTGCCTATGACACCTCCAAGGGAGCGGTGGAGATGATGGTCAAGACGCTCTGCGTGTCACTCGCGCCTCAGAATATCCGCGTCAATGGACTGGCACCGGGACTGGTCTACACGCCACTGACCGCCCCGGCACTGGATGACCCGGATTTCCTCAAGTGGATGCAGCTGCATACTCCCAACCAGCAGGTACCAGGGCCGGAGGTGTGTGGTGACGGTGCGGTCTACCTGTTGAGCGATGAGGCAGCTCACGTGCACGGCCAGATGCTGACCGTTGATGGCGGGATGAGTGCCTGGCAGCAGCCGGATCCGCCTGCTCATTAGAGGAAGGGAATGGAGCAATCATGAAACAGGGTGACCAGGCACCGCAGCTGACGCTGCTCGACACGGAGCACCAGGAGATCGAGATTGCCTCGCTCTGGCAGGACCAGCCACTGGCGCTGTTCTTTACTCGCCACATGGGGTGAGTTTTCTGTCGTGAGCAGATCGTCGATCTGCGAGCTGCAGCAGAGGACTATGCGCAGGCGAATATCCAGCTGGCGATGGTGATGATGGGAGAGGTGGACCAGGTCGCGGCACTCAAGGAAAAACTACGGGCTCCTTTCACCTGCCTGTCGGATCCGGACCAGGCTGCCTACCAGGCATTCGAGGTTCCGCGTGGCAGCCTCTCAGCCATTGCCGGGCCGCGCGTTTGGCTGCCGGGCCTGCGTGCTCTTTTTCGCGGTGGCATGGGCAGACCGGGCGATGACGTTTTTCGGCTGCATGGTAGCTTTGCCATCGATCCGTCGGGTACCGTGCAG
>JAPYUD010000029.1:0-16362 GCA_029936215.1 Pirellulaceae bacterium
ACTCTATACCGACCAGGACCGTGCGGAGTCCGCGCGGGTCGAGGAGGATGCAAAGAAGATTGACCAGCAGCGGCTCAAGAAGCAGGAAGAGTATATTCAGCAGACTTTTGAGAAAGAGCTGGCTAAGCTCCCCGAGGAACTTCGAGAGCCAATTCGCACGGCACGAGAGACTCCGGAGAAAGACCGGTCCGATGAACAAAAGCAAATGCTCAAGGACAATCCAAGTGTCAACGTATCGGCTGGATCACTTTACCTTTACGACCAGAAGGCTGCAGATGACCTGAAAACCTACACGGAACGAGCCACGAAAGTACGTGAGGCAAAGCCAGAAGAGCGATTTGTCCGGGCCCTGACCGAGCCGCTTGACCAGGATCCTCCGGGGACCTTTCTTTTTTACCGGGGGGACCAGAGCCAGCCTCGCCAGCAGGTCATCGCGGCAGAATTGCCGATCCTGGATCCAGAACAATCCCTCAAGCTCCCTGAAAACGACGAGACCGTGCCGACCACGGGGCGTCGGCTGGCTTACGCCCGCTGGCTTACCAGTGGTTCCCATCCGCTTCTCTCGCGAGTGCTGGTCAACCGGGTCTGGATGCATCATTTTGGCCGCGGGATCGTAAACACCCCAGGCGATTTTGGTTATCTCGGAGTGCGTCCGACGCACCCGGAACTGCTTGACTGGCTGGCCAGTGAACTGGTTGAACAGGGCTGGAGCCTGAAAGAGCTTCACCGGCTGATCATCTGCTCCTCCGCATATCGCCAGCAGTCGACGCGCAGCCCCGAGAAGGATGCAATCGACGCGGACAACCAGCTTCTCTCGCGGATGTCCATCCGGCGACTCGATGCAGAGTCGCTGCGCGACACGCTCCTGGTCATCAGCAACAAGTACAATTCCCGTCGCTATGGACCAGCGGTACCGGTGATGGCCGACAAGGTCGGCCAGTTCGTGATTGGCATCGAGAACCTGAATGCCGGTCGTCCGGGAGCAGTCCTGCCGATGAAGGGGGAGGATTTTCGCCGAAGTGTTTATGTCCAGGTGCGACGCAGTCGCCGCCTGGGCACGCTCGATACCTTTGATGCTGCCATCCTGGAGCCAAATTGCACCATGCGGACCCAGTCAACGGTAACTCCCCAGGCACTGATGATGATGAATGGCCGCTTTGTACGGACCCAGTCGATTTACCTTGCCGAGCAGATCCAGGGTGAAGTCGGCAAGGATCTTGCCCTGCAGGTGGAGCGGGCCTGGGAACTTGTTTACTTCCGCTCTGCAGAGCAACGCGAACAGGATGAAGCTGTTGAACTTCTCCGGCAACTGTTAGAACATTTTCAGGAGTTGCTTGCCGATAAGGAGAAAGCAGGTGAGAAGAGTGGTGACCTGGCTGAGCCGGTCACTTCCAGCGATCCGCAGATCGAGGCCCTGGCAACCCTCTGCCAGGCACTATTGAGTTCCAGTGAGTTCCTCTACGTGGATTGAAAAGAGATCCCTGCCAGGAAGCCAGGTAATGGACAGAACAATCAAAGAGCAATCAACACGACGGCATTTTCTTTCCTCCCAGGCGATGGGACTTGGATCGATTGCCCTGGCCAGCATGTTGCATGAGGAAAAACTCCAGGCTACCCCCCGCAAGCCTGACGCCCAGCCGGCCGCTTTTAACCTGGCTGCCAAGCAACCGCACCATGCCCCCCGTGCCAGGTCGGTGATCTCGCTGTGGATGCAGGGTGGACCAAGTCATATTGACCTGTTCGACCCCAAGCCAGAGCTCAACAAGCTGGACGGCGAGAAGTTTCCAGGCAAGGTCAAGTATGACAATGCAGCCCAGGCAAGTGCCAAGGTGCTCGGCTCGCCCTGGAAATTTTCCAAGCATGGCGAATGTGGTATGGATATTTCCGAGCTGTTGCCGAACACAGCTGGTATTGCCGACGATATCACGCTGATTCGTTCGATGCATACCGGTGTGAACAACCATGGCCAATCAATCCGGGCACTTACCAACGGCACCATTCTGGGCGGACAGCCATCGCTCGGCAGCTGGGTCTGCTATGGCCTGGGATCAGAAACGACGGACCTGCCTGCTTACCTTGCTCTGATCGACCCGGGCCAGTTGCCAGTGATGGGAGTGGAAAACTGGAGCAACGGTTACCTGCCATCGCTTTACCAGGGAACAGTGATTCGTCCCCGTGAGCCAAGGATCCTTAACCTGACAGCTCCCCAGCGACTCGAGGGCAGGCCCCAGGAACTCTATCTCCAGTTCCTTGAGAACCTGAATCGTTACCACATGCTTGAGCGTCCCGGGGAACATGACCTGGAAGCACGGGCCAGTGTTTACAAGCTGGCATCGCGGATGCAGACCGCAGCTCGCGAGGCGCTGGACCTGGCCCAGGAGACCGAGGCGACCAAGAAACTCTATGGCATGGATGATCCAGCCACGGCAGAGTATGGCTCGCGATGCCTGGTTGCCCGGCGGATGGTGGAGCGAGGAGTTCGCTTCGTACAGGTCTTCACGCAAAACCAGTTCTGGGATCACCATGGTGGAATAAAGAAGAGCCTGCCCACTGCCTGCAAGAAGGTCGACAAGCCGTCGGCAGCACTGGTGACCGACCTCAAGCAGCGCGGCTTGCTTGACAGCACGGTCGTACACTGGGGTGGCGAGATGGGCCGATTACCAGTGGTCCAGAACGAGGCCAACATCGGCCGGGATCACAACACCAATGGATTCAGCATGTGGGTTGCAGGAGGGGGTTTCAAGGGTGGCTGTGTTTATGGCGAGACCGATGAATTTGGGCACAAGGCAACGGAGAATATCGTTAATCACTACGATTACCATGCCACGCTCTTGCACCTTCTGGGCATTGATCCAGGAAAGCTGGTCTACGAGCATAATGGTCGAGAACGCAAGCTGATTTCCGGGGAACCGGGTCGAATTGTTAACGAGATCCTTGCCTGACGCAGGGTTACTCCAGCCACTTGAGTCCCTCGGCCAGGCCAGGCCGCGTGATCACGCTGTCGGCCTTCCCGCGGATCTTGTAAATCCGTGCAGTCAACTCGGGAACGGTCTCTCCCTCCCCGAGAAGGCAGAGTTGCTCGGGTGCGTTGAGTGCCAGTAGGCCAGGCAGGTCACCATAACGAACGGCTCCCGGCAGGAACTGGGGGTCTTTCCAGCTTTCCAGCTCCACAAAGCGAAAGCCCGCGGTGTCGATAACGGCCTTGCTGACCGCCTTGCCAGACTGGAACCGAGCTGCCGCTGCCACCGGGCCAGCACCGCCCGTGCCAACCAAGTGGATTTCCTTCGTGCCGTGCTCATCGTGATTGACGAAAGCAATCAGGGTCATCACGTCGTGGACCCGCTGGGCAAACAGCGTGTGGTTGTAGGCATAGGTGTAGGCAGCAACCTGCCGCGGGTTCGCCACCAGCCGCTGCTCGCTGCTCGTTTTGCCATCAGCCAGGAACTCGCCCTGGTACAAGAGATCTGCCGAGAGTACGGAGTAGCCTCTGGCCAGCAGGTCCTTGACCTCCTGGCGGACAGAATCACCCTCGTAGAGCGCCTGCTTGCCGGCACCATCCACCCAGATCACAACCTTGCCATTCCAGGCGGTTTTTGTTGGAAAGAAAGAGACAACCGGAAGCTCCTCGCCCGCCTGCTTGTATCGCACCAGGTCGCCAAACTCGAGGTAATCTCCCCTGTCATTTTTATGCACTTTCTCTCGTTCCAGCTCGTCGGCTCCCGGAAACGTGCGCCCGATCGTGATATCCAGGGCACCACCAAAGACCTTTTGGAAAGTCCGGAAAGGTTTTTCTGCCGCGAAGACATTTTCCTGGATGCTGGCAACGGCCAGGTCATCCATTCGCTCCAGCAGCTGTCGTTCGTAACCCTCTCCCCCCTCGGGAGCCTTGTGGTCGCCTGTCCAGACAGAGTATTCCTCCGCGGAAAGAGGCTCCCAGTCCTGCTCAATGATCGGATCCTCATGGCCGAGCTTCATGTGCCGGTTGAACCAGCGGTACATGATCGCGCGGGAAACGTAGTTGTAGTTATGACCAAAGTGCAGCAGTTCCTTGCAGTAGACGTTGTCCTTGACGTCGTAAAGCGAGTAGAGCTTCTGCAGCTCGGGATAACCTTTCGTTTGAATTTCCTTGGTCCAGTCATTTGCACCGGTCATCGCCAGCGGCCTGGGAGCAAAAAGGCCAGCCAGTTCCACGTTGCCCGAATCGACTCGCAGTAGCACGCAGTTCTCACAGGTGCAGCCACCCTGCATGGCGGTCGATACCATACCGTTGGGAAAAGAGACAATCGGGCGTGAGTCGATGGCACCCAACAGGATGGTTTGGGTTCCACCACCACTTCCCCCGGTGACACCAATCCGCTTGGGGTCGACGTCAGGTAAGGCACAGAGGAAATCAAGTGCACGGATGGCATTCCAGGTCTGCAGTCCCATGATGCTCTGGTTGCGAAGTTCTGCCTGTGCCGTGAAGAATCCCCAGGCGTCCTTGGATTCCATCTGCGGCCGGGCATCTCTCAGCCGGTGGGAGACGGCCATGCCAATCTGCTGGCTGTCGACGTATCCTTCCATGTCAAAAATAAATGTCACGCATCCCATGCGGGCCAGCTGGGCACAGCGAGCAAGCTTGGGCGTCTTGCCGGACTTCTCGAATTTCTCGTCACCGCTGGCAATCAGCTTGGTGATATTATCACCGTGGTTCTGCATGCGACCGCCGTGACCGTGAGGGCAGAGCACGGCGGGCCGGTTGGATCCCTCTCCCTCGGGACGGAACAGCAGGCCGCTTACATAGTGACCCGGATAGCTTTGGAAGTAGACCTTCTCCACGGTAAAGCCATCCCGAATGGTCTTGCCATGCAGGACCGGCTCCAGGGGTGTCCGCTCGGGCAGTGGCCAGAGGCCGTTTGCCACCAGGATTCGTCGACGCAGTTGCTCCGCACGCTTTTCCCATTGTTCCCGGGTGGCGGGGACCTTGAAGGGGAAATAGCCGTTCAGGTGATTCAATTCTCCCAGCCTGGCGTCTTCCGGGGTGGAGCCAGACGGGGTGACTTGTAACCCATCGGACCAGGCGGCAGCTGGGAAAAAGAATGAACAGAGGAGCAGGACGATAACGATTCTTGGCGCACGCGATACCATGGAGTTTCCCTTTCGCGAAGCAGGTTATCAGTTCGAGCGAGCCAGTGGGGCTAGTCGAGCTTCTTTATTTCGATGTTCCGGAACATCACCGGATCATTGTGTCCGGCGAAACCAAAGTGTCCCTTGGCGAGGTCCTTGCCGGGATGCTGCTTGACCTTGCCCGGGTCGGTGATCTTGCTCAGGTCGGTGTTCAGGATGATCGAACCGTTTAGCTCGACCTTGATGGTCGATCCCTTGACAGTCACTTCCTGGTAATTCCACTCTCCGGCAGGTCGCAGGTAACCCTGGGCTGCCGGGACCATGCCGTATGCCGAGCCATGGTACTGGTAAGGTGCCAGCTTTCCCGGGTAGCCGGTGTCGAGAACCTGCAATTCACACATCCCCACGTAGGCTGGATTTCCCGAACCCGGGTAGCGGATAGCGAGTCCATTGTTGCCAGCCGGGGGCAACTTGATTTCCAGTCTGACAATGAAATCACCATACTCTTCCTCGGTAAACAGGTTGCCACCCTTGCCCTTCTTGCAGCGAATCGCGCCGTCCACAACCTCGTAATTGTCGGCCGCGCCGGCCCAGCCCTTGAGATCCTTGCCATTAAATACCGATGTGAACCCGCTGCCGGAATTCTCCAGCAGGATCCGGTTGGCTTCCTCGGTATCAATGTCACGAACATAAATATTCCGCCAGCTAATCTCACCACCATGGGTCTGCAGCTGAATCGGACCATGGTGAAACAGCGGTCGGGAGCGATCGAAGTAATTTTCCAGGGTTGCGTGGTCGACGATCAGCTTCTTGTTGAGCCAGATAGTTGTGCGTGCACCCACCTGCCGGATGCGGAAGCTGTTCCATTCACCCAGCTTGTTGTCTGCCAGCACGAGCGGATCCTTCCCCTTGGCTCCCTTGCTGTTGTTCCAGAGGCCCCCGGAACCCTTGTCGCCACCAATCCCAAATTTATCCGGATCGGTGTAATCCCAGATCTGCACCTGGGGGACACCCTTGAGGTAAATACCACTATCTGCCTTGGCGACCGTCTTGTAGTCAATCAGCAACTCGTAGTCCGAGAATTCCTTTTCGGTGGTCAGGTACAGGCCATGACCATCGTTGACGATCACGTCGCCATCAATGCTCCAGTGCTCGTTGATGTCCTTGCGACTCTCGTCCTTGTATGCTTTTTGCTCCTCGGTACTGAGCTTCCACAGCTCTTCCGGATTCTTGGTACTCCAGCCGTACCAGTTGGAAAGGTCTTTCCCGTTCAACAGCGAGGTGAAGCCCTTGGGTGCCTTGATCTCTGCCGACAGGTGAGTGACAGGTGCCAGCAGCAGAGAAACGATAGCGAGAGTCAGGAAGGAACGAGTAATCACGGTCTGGTCTCCTTGGAGGTTTACATTCAAAGTTGGGCGGGTGGTCTAAACGTCACACCACGCCAGG
The DNA here is from genome assembly GCA_029936215.1 of Pirellulaceae bacterium. Lineage (GTDB taxonomy): Bacteria > Planctomycetota > Planctomycetia > Pirellulales > Pirellulaceae > SAT2750. The sequence continues at coordinate 6,553 of JAPYUD010000029.1, forward strand.
GCTTCCTTGAGTCCTTCGAGTGGATCACGAGTAGGAATAAATTCCTGTCCCACGTATCCGTCATATCCTATATCCAGCAGCGCCTGCATGCAGGCGGCGTAGTTAATTTCCTGGGTCTCGTCCAGCTCCGCACGTCCGGGATTTCCGGCCGTATGGATATGGGCAATGACATCCTTGTGCTCGTGAATGCGGCGGATCACATCCCCATCCATGATCTGCACATGATAGATGTCAAACAGTAGTTTCAAGTGGCTTGAGCCAACTCGCTTGATAATGTCCACGCAGTACTCGGTCTTGTCCCCCTGGTAGCCCGGGTGGCCTTTCATGGGGTGCGTGTCGTCACGGGTGTTGAGCATCTCGAGGCAGATCGTGACATCTTTTTGCTCGGCATAGTCAACAATCTTCTTGTATCCCTCAACGCAGTTATCGGCCCCTTCTTCCCTGCTCAAGCCCTCGGCGAATCCGGTAAAGGAGATGCATCGCTTGAAGCCATGTTCAGCACAGGCATCAATCGTATTGCGAGTTGCCTGGATCACCTCCTCGTGGTACTTGGGATTGTTAAAGCCCTTCTCGAATGGAGGCCCCCCCTCGATCTTGATCGAAGCGATTGCACATTCCATCCCATGCTCCTTGAGCAGGGGGAAAAACGTGGGGCTGATAAGCTCGACACTCTCACAACCGAGCTGCTTGGCCAGCGGGATCAGTTCCTCGGGCTTCCAGTAGGGAGCAAAGCACCAGCCGACCACCGATTGCTTGATGCGACCATTCTTGATGACTTTTTTCACGCCCTTCTTCCCTTCGGCGTTCGAACCGGCAGCGACAAGGGCGGAACCTGCGACTGCGGCACCGGCGGATTGAATCAGTTGGCGGCGATTCATGGATTCCATCGTCACGGTTCCCTTGCTTTGGACTTCTCCCCTGCAGCGACAGCTATTAGTGATAGGGGAGGCGGTAGCCCGAATCAAGCATGCAGTGAGGAAAGTCCCGCCTGGAGTTAATTTCCGGCTGCGTAGGGCAGGAACTGGCCGACCTGTTCGTACAGTTGCTGGTACCGGGCCAGCTTCTCCATGTCGACTTCCACGCCCAGACCCGGCTTGTCGATCAATCCCCAGCTGGCACTGTCGCAAATCGGGATTCGCTCGGTAAGGATGTCGTCTTCCATCATGGCAGCGGTCTGCTGGACGCCATCGGATGCGTTGGGAATGCTGAGCATGACGTGTTGCCCCGCTGCTGCCGCCAGGCCCAGTTCTCCATGGGTGTGCTTGCAAACAAGCTGCCCTTCTAAGTGGGCAACCTGGCAGAGATGGTGAAAGCTGCGGATGGAGCCGGTCCAGTAACTGCTGAAGCAGAGCACCTCGGCACAGCGGCTCTTGATCAGCCGGTACGCTTCGGGCACTGTCCAGAGTCCCTCGTTGGCACAGATCCGCACGGGCGTCTGGTTTTTCAGGTCCAGCGTGTTCTCCAGTGGCTGGATCGGTACCGGTGCCTCGACAAAATCAATCTCGAACTCGTCATGCCAGCGGGCCAGGATCCCGCGTGCCTGGCCGACCGTCCAGGCCTGGTTGGCATCGATGCGAATTTTTCGATCCGGCCCGATCGTGCTGCGGATCGCCCGAAGCATTTCTGTTTCGGCAGCTGTATCGATACCGACCTTGAGATAAAAACAGCTGTGCCCCCTTTGCACGCCCTGCTGGCACTGCTGCTCAAGATCCTCGGCCGTGCCCTGGGCCAGGTAGCAGAAGTAATCCACGCTCTCCCGCGCGGCTCCTCCCAGCAGGCGGTAGACTGGCTCGCCGGCCTGCTTGCCACAGATGTCGATTAGTGCCTGGTCAATGCCAGCGAAGGCAAAGTTGGCGGACATCGGGCGATGGTCCCAGAGCGCGGTATGGCAGTACTCGTGAGCAATTGCTCCGCTGTTCCAGGGATCCTCTCCAAGCAGGAAAGGTCGTGCGGCCTGGACTGCCATTTCAATGGTGGCCGCATCGGGACCGACGGTGGCTTCGCCCCACCCCACCAGGCCATTGTCGCAGGTGATTTTCACGATCACTGCTGTCACGCCGCCGCGCTGAACGCGCGTGCTGACCTCGACGTGCTTGTACGGCACGCTGACCAGGTAGGTTTCCAGCTCAGTTACTTTCATGGTACGGCTATTCCGCAAGATGGGAGCACAGGCAACAGATCAATTGCAGCTTACTTGTTCGCCTCAGCCCAGATTCTATCAAGGATCTCTTCATCCTCGTCCGTGAACATCTCGATCTCTTCCTGTAGGTCGTCACCGGGTCCGGGACGAAGGGCGTGCCAACACAATATCATCAGGACGACGACGGCGGAAGCAATCGACAGTACGTGCCAGCTGGTCAGTAGCCAGGTCGGAATCATCGCCGGTCCTCCTGCTGGGGCTCGAATAGCGGGGTGTTTTCCATGCCGTGAGTAAAGAGCAGTGCAACCGGGAAGACAATCACCGAGACCAGGAAACCGAACAGGGCCGGGCTGAAGTCGCCCGGCGTGTCCAGCCAGAATCGCCAGATGCCAACCGAGATGAAACCGCTCAGCATACAGAGGGTTGCAGCGTACGACTGGTTTTTACGGTACAGGAAAAGTCCTACCAGGAAGGGGCAGACCATCGTTGGGGCCCAGAAATCATAGACAAACTCCAGGATTCCCACGATATCGCGATAGACAAAGGAGCAGCCGGCGGCAATCACGCCGGTGACCAGCGTTGCCATTTTCGCAACGCGCAGCAATCGCCTGTCACTGGCTCCGGGGTCCACCAGCTTACGGTAAATATCCTCCATCACGATCGTGGAAATGCAGGAGAGGCAACTGTCGCCGGACGACATCACCGCGGCGATCAGGGCGGCGATCATGATCCCGGCGATGGCGGCCGGGAAGGTTTCTCGCATCAGCGTGGGAAACACGATCTGCGAATCCGCACTGCCCGTTTCCAGGACCGCTTGCTGGACACCAGGATCGACCTGGGCAGAGAGGCCCATGATGAATATTGCCACGGGGAGAAAGCAGAGCAGGAAAATTCCCGATCCGGCTACACCCCACCTGGCCCCTTTTGGGTTGCGGGCAATGAAGCACCGTACCGCGTAGGGGGGGACAAGCATCTCTCCCAGGAAGAAGGCACAGAAAAGCGTGATCACTCGCATCGCTGGCCATTCTTCCGTGGTGAACTGGAAGGGGGCTTCACCTGTCTTGGCCAGCAGCCCGGAAAAACCGTCGTTCTTCATCAGCAGGAAGACCGACGCCGCCCCGATACCCGCCACCAGCACCACGAACTGCAGGACATCTGTCTTGACCACCGCCCGGATGCCCCCGACGGTGGAATAGAAGATCACGATGGCTGCCCCACCAAGCACGGCAACCTGGTAGTCGATTCCGAGGACCGTTTCGGTGATCTTTCCCATCGCCACCATCTGGGCCACCAGTGCCCCCACCAGGAAGATCAGGCAGCTGACAATTGCCATCAGGCGAGCGGGTTCACCAAATCGCTTTCCGAAGAACTCGGCGACGGTCAGCAGGTTGAGCTGGCGTAGGCGGGGGGCGATCCAGAGCCCGGTAATAATCAGTTGAATATGCCAGGCACAGGTCACCAGGGCGAACACGAGCCCATCCTGGTAGACACTCGAAACTGACCCGATCGAGGCCCCGCCGCCCACCATGGTTGCTGCGGTGGTCGCCAGCACCACGATCCATGCCACGTCCCGGCCGGCGACGGTGTAGTCGAGCGTGTTGTGGATGCCCCGGCTGGACCTCACCCCGATCCATATCAGCAGGACCAGGTAGGCCCCCAGGGCACCGAATTCCATCAGTTGTTCGGGAGTTGGCACCGGCTGTTTCCCATTTACAAAGAGAATATCTGGTCAGGCAAGGATCTCGCTCACAACACGTGGCTCGTTAATCCCGGTGAGTCGTTCATCCAGTCCATTCCGATGGTAAACGAGTTTCCGGTTGTCCAGCCCAAGCAGGTGCAGCACGGTCGCATGGAAGTCCAGGACGCTTACACGGTCCTCGACGGCCGCGTAAGCAAACTCGTCGGAGGCACCATGAACATGGCCTGCCTTGACCCCTCCCCCTGCCATCCAGATCGTGAATCCCTGGCGATTGTGATCGCGGCCGTTCTTCGACTGCGAGATCGGCAGGCGACCGAACTCCCCACCCCAGATCACCAGCGTATCCTCCAGCATGCCACGCTGCTTGAGATCCTTGAGCAGGCCAGCGACCGGCTTGTCGGTGCGGGCACAGGATTCCCGCAGCCCCTTTTCCAGGCCGGAGTGGTGATCCCAGATCTGGCCATTAATAAAGACCTGGACATAACGGACTCCTTGTTCGACCAGTCGGCGAGCCAGCAGGCAACGGCGGCCGTAGGATTCCGTGGTTCCCTCATCGATACCGTAAAGCTTGTGTGTCTGTTCTGTTTCCTGTGACAGGTCCAGTGCACTGGTTGCCGAAACCTGCATCCGTGCTGCCAGCTGGTAGCTGGCCAACCGGGCGTCGAGTTCAGCCTCTCCGGGACGCCGATCGCGGTGCACCCTGTCCAGTCGGACAAGGTAATTGCGTCGGGCTTGATCGAGCTCGGTGGCTATCTTCCGCGAGGGATTCAGGTTCCAGACCGGTACGCCGGTGGCCCGAAAACGGGTCCCCTGGTAAATCGGTGGCAGCCATCCACTGGACCAGTTACGAATCCCATCGACTGGCAGCCCACGCGGGTCATCCAGAACCACGTAGGCCGGCAGGTCCTGGTTCTCCGAACCGAGGCCATAGGTTACCCAGGATCCGATGCTTGGCCGTCCCGGGATTGTCTGGCCGGTATGGATCATCCAGAGTGCCGGCTCGTGGTTGATATGCTCGGTGAACATCGAGCGCATGACTGTCACGTCGTCAACACATCCGGCGAAGTGGGGCATCAGGTCACTGACGGCGATTCCAGACTCGCCATGACGGGCAAATGTGAAAGGGCTCTTGAGAATCCCGCCAGCTGCTTCTGCCTGCTGGACATCAATCACGCCGGGGAAGTTCTTGCCGTCGTACTTCTCCAGGGCCGGCTTGGGGTCCAGCAGGTCCATCTGGCTGGGACCGCCATGCATGAAAAGCTGGATCACGCGCTTGGCCCGGGCGGGAAACATCGGCTCGCGCGGCTTGAGATCATGGACCTCTCGAGCGGGATGGTCCGCGGGAGCCTGTTCGGCAAGGAGCTGGGCCAGGGCAATGCTGGCCAGCCCCGAGCCCATCTGTCCAAGGCAGTTCCGGCGAGAGATCGTGCTGGAGGAAATCGTGTTCATGTTTTCTTATGGGTTGACCTGGTAATTTTAATCAACGTAGAGGAACTCTGCAGAGTTGAGCAGGACAAGGCAGAGATCCACCAGTGCCGGGTCGTTGTCGACAGCCCTGAACTGCTTGAGTCCATTGACGCCCTGGTTGTGCCCGTTCCAGATATGACAGAAAGTGCTGTTCCCGGATCCGGCAGAAATGCCACTGACCTGGAGTCCCGTGGTCGAGACCGGGATCATCCCCGTGCCGTGTGGCACAAACACGCAGTCAACCAGGGGGTATCCTGGTACCGGGTGAACCTGGTTGGCCTGGCCGTTTGTCCCATCCGCTTTTTCCCGCACAACCATTCCAGTCCAGGGATCCAAACCGGTATTGTTGCCGGTGCCGCTTCCGTCGCCACCTCCCACCACGTCTGCCAGATCCAGGATCTGGCTACTCCCTCCCCCGGTTTCCAGGACAAGAGAGGGATTACCGAAGAAGGTCCAGTCGGTGGCCATGTTGCCGTTGGAGGACGTGATCAGGGTCAGAAAATGATCCTCGTCATCAAGATCAACCTGGAGATGGCTGAAGCTATTATTGAGCAAGTGTCCTTCTTCTTGTTTCTCACCATCGATGATCACGTACCAGTTGGCATCTCCTTCCCCGTCGGGATAGAAACCCAGCGCCGCGATACCCTGAAACCGGGTGAGCCTGGCCGTGGGATGTGCCTTGCGAACGGCCTCCAGGTCAAAAGTAATTCCCTTGCTGGCATGCATTCCGAGCACGCTCTTCATGTCTGGCGCCACGGTCGATCCGTTACGTATCCCGTACCGTCGCCGCTGGTTTTCCAGGAACGCTATTCCCAGTTTGTTTTCCTCGCCAACCGGGGCTCGTCCGAGTACTGCCTGGTAGGCTGCTTCGAGCTGTTCGGCCGGCGTGGTGGCATTCGCTGCCAGAATCTGTGTTGCCAGGATGCCGGCCTGCTGCTCGGTGAACTCGCTGTTGAGCATCAGCAGCGCCTGGGAAACAACCGTGGAGGTGCGTCGCTGGATGCAGTTGGTATTCATGCGGGGAGCATCAAAGGTCTCGAGCAGGGTAAGTGGTGTGGATCGTCGGTGCAGAAGGTAAATACTCCGCTGCTCACCCTGGCCCTCGGGCCCATACAGTACCTGCCCGTCACCTCCTGACCTGACCCCGGCCGGGGATCCGTACATCTGGTAATTCACCTGTCCGGTCAGCGAGAGAACACTGTCTCGCAGCGTCTCGGCATCTATCCGCCTCATTGGCATTCTCCAGAGCAGCTGGTTGTCCGGGTCCACCTCGCTGGCAGATGGTCGTGAGCGGGAATCCTGCTGGTATGCCTCGGAGGTGACAACCAGGCGATGGAGCTGTTTCATGCTCCACCCCTGCCGGACAAAATTGAGTGACAGCCAGTCCAGCAGTTCCGGGTGGGAAGGGGGAGTGCCGGTGTGGCCAAAATCTCCGGCGGTACTCACGATCCCGCTACCGAAAAAGTGTTGCCAGGCCCGGTTGACCATGACTCGCCCCGTGAGCGGATGATCCGGTTGTGTTAACCAGCGGGCCAGCGCCAGGCGAGTCCCGCTGGCGTTTCCATCCTGGTAGGGCTTCTGAACCATGAATTCTTCCGGTTCTCGTTTAATCGCCGCGGGAACATTAGGCAGTACCTGCCGGCCACGGTTATGCCACTCGCCGCGGCGGAGCATGTAGAACGGGTCAGGTTCCGGCCGCATGTCGCTGAGACCGTGACTGTTTTCTGTGCTCCGGCGTTGCTTCTCCAGTTTTGCTTTCCGATTGAGCAGGCTCTCCTTGGCCTGCTTGTAACTGGCATATTTCTCCAGCAACGGCTTGTCGTCCGGCAGGAATTTCTTGCGAGCATCCTCGATCAGCTTCTTCTGATCGCCTGTCCGTTTTGCCTCCTCGACCTCAAGGGCTTCCGCAAGTGTGGTACGTTCGGACTCGGGAATTTCTGCCAGCTTTGTCAGCAGGAACATTTCCCCATGGGATTTTTCCAGGGCGATCATCTCGAGATTGAAAGGATGAATCTGGTTGTTGATACCGGCATTGAAGCTGGCAATATCCTCGTGGTCTTTCTTGCCAGCCAGCACCACGTATCGCTGCAGCGGCTTGACCCATTCATAGGGGGAATAGGACGTGGCAAAGATCGCCGTGAAACGGTAATAGTCTCGCAGCGGGATCGGGTCGTACTTATGACTGTGGCATCGTGCACAGCGCATGGTCAGCCCCATCAGCGAGGAACTGACAATCTCGACCGTGTCGGCCAGTACCTGGTAGCGGTCGATAAGGAAATTCGTTTCCGGGCTGGTGGTGGGATCAATGCAGTTTCGCAGGTAGCCGGTGGCAACCAGGTTGTCCCGTAGCTCGGGGGTCATCCGGTCAAGCTGGGCATAGTTGGCCAGCTGGTCACCCGCCAGCTGCTCAAGCAGGAAGCGGTCATAGGGCTTGTCGCTGTTGAGCGCGCGGATAACGTAGTCGCGGTACTGGTAGACAAGAGGCCAGAGCTGGTCTGCAGATGCAGACCCCTCGGAATCGGCATACCCGGATGCATCCAGCCAGTGCTGGGCCCAGCGCTCCCCGTAGCGGGGAGATGAGAGCACGCGGTCGACCAGGCGATCGTAAGCATCCGGGGACGGATCGCTGGTAAAGGCCTCCGTTTCCTCCGCGCTCGGAATGAGCCCGGTCAGGTCAACTGTCAGTCGCCGGATAAGGGCCTGCCGCTGTGCCGGGGGTGAGTAACCGAGTCCCTCTCGCCGGAGCCTGTCGAGCAGAAAAGCGTCGATCGGGTTATTGCTTCCCCGTCCGGCGCGGCCCGGCAATTCCGGAAGCCGGGGCGGCTGGAAGGACCACCATTGTCGGTCCTCGTCGTTGACCAGCAGGCCGTCATCCTTGATCACACCGGGCGGGGGTGGCGGATCGATGGCGCCGTCGTCAATCCACTGGCGGATCATCTCCAGCTCGGTTTCGTTGACCGGCTTGATCGAGAGCTTGTATCGCATGTCACGAGGTGGCATCTGGTCCTCGGCCACTCGCTTGACCAGCAGGCTTGCATCGGCATCCCCTTGCACCAGGGCTGGCCCGGACTTTCCTCCCTTGATGGCTGAGGCCACGCTTCGCAGGTCAAGTTCTCCCTCCTGCTTGGCACGACCATGGCAGGGCTGGCACTTGATTTCCATAAGGAAATACACGCGTCGGGCAAGCGACTGGGCCTCGGAGAGAATCTCGCTGCTTTCTTTCTGGCCACGGGCGCCGCCGGCAATCCACTGGCGGATCAGGTCCCGGTCGGAACGGCCTAGCGAGTCGTTCCCTGGCGGCATCTCACCCCTGTCAATCAACTCCATCAGGGGGCTCAGGCCAGGCTTGCCAGGGACAATTGCCGCCTCACCACTTTCCCCACCACGCAGGAACCCGTCGAGCGTCTGCAGGCTAAGCTCCCCTTTGCGACTTTTCGCACTGTGGCATTTCCAGCAGTTTTTTTTTAGCAATGGAACAATATCCGGCTCAAAAACAGGTACTCCCGTCTGCCTGGTGTCCTCCTCTGCATGGACAAATCCCTGGAGAGCAAAAAGCAGTGCAATAAAGGAACAGAGCAGGGACTTCATGCCTGTATTCTACACGCCCCGGTGAAGGCCTGCTTATCGAGGAGGGCGCCTGAAGATCCACCGGCATGACAGCACCAGTAGCAGCACCCAGGCTCCCAGAAGAAACAGGGGTATGAGTGGACCCGGATCATCTGCCTGGCTCATTGCTCAGGCGGTCATCAGAACAGATGTGACGACACAGAGAGGAACCACACAGACAAGGATACAAACCAAAGCCCTCAGGGGGATGGTCGGGTGGGACTTTGGCAGTCATTTTGCCACCTGGCTTTATTCTGGCGTGACATAGGCAGCGGTAATTCCACCGTCGACAGAAAAATCGGTTCCGGTCACGTACGAGGATTCATCGGAGGCAAGATAAAGAGCTGCCTGGGCCATCTCGCTCGCCAGGCCAAAGCGGCCCATCGGGATGTGCACCAGGCGACGCTGTTTTTTCTCGTCGGTGTCCAGGAAGGACATCAACAGCTCGGTGTGCAGGGGGCCCGGGCAGAGTGCGTTCACGCGAATGTTCTCGCGGGCGTGAATAATCGCCAGCTCCCGGGTCATCGCCAGCACGCCTCCCTTGCTGGCGGTGTAGGCCAGTTGCGGAGTGGCGGCACCCATCAGGGCGACAAAGGAAGCAGTGTTGATGATCGAACCGCCCCCGGCCCGCTTGAGTGCCTCGATACCAAACTTGCAGCCCAGGAAAACCCCCTTGAGGTTAACCGCCATGGTCCTGTCCCAGACCTCCTCGCTGGTACTGCTGGCATCCCCGTCATCATGATCCATGATCCCGGCATTATTGAAGAGGATATGCAGGGCCCCGAATTCCGCCTCGGCGGACGCCACCATCTGTTCACAATCCTCCGCCCTTGAGACGTCCGCATGGATGGCAATCGCCCGGCCGCCCTCGGCAGTCACCAGGTCCACGGTCTCCTGG
>JAPYUD010000510.1:0-2967 GCA_029936215.1 Pirellulaceae bacterium
GTGCCGGTCAAGCCATCAGGGGAGCGGCAGGTGGCGAGAAGGTCCCTGTGAGAACGGACGAGGTCGGCTCCTATCGATCTGAACGGTTGTATCGGCTGTAATGTCGATGCAGGCTGCAGGCGGGGGTGGTACCGGGTCCTGGAAGAGATGCGAGTTCCCTTCCAGGGCGGATTGCCAGTTGATCATGCCTGGCGGTCTCCGGCAAGACGCAATCCTCTCCTCCTGCCAAAGGTGAGGTGCCGGAAGATGGACCCGGAAAAGGGGTGTTGATATGGTTGACGGTTTTGCCTTTGATTCAGTAAACTACCGCGCTACGAAGGACCGTGGTGACTTGTTTGCTGGTGTGCCCCACGGAATAGGGGACTTCATTAGAGGTCAATAGAGTATTCCTGGCCTGACGGTGCCAGCCGATAGAACAGTTTTTTTTTCTCTGGTGTCCTGGTTACCACCCCTGATTTCCTTCAGGTGATGGTTTTTTCAGAAGCCGGAAGTCCCTTGACGGAATGATACAACTTAATTTTCAGGAAGTAAGCAAAGGAAACTAAGCACGATGGAAACGACGAGTGTGGAATTGACAGTCTGGTGTATTGCCCTGGTTTCATCGCTGGTGGCATTGTTTTTTGCCCACAGGTTTTACAAGTGGATGATGCAGCAGGATGAGGGAAATGAGGACATGGTCAGGATTGCCGGCTATGTCCGCGCCGGCGCCGATGCCTACCTCAAGCAGCAATACAAGGTGGTTGCCTTTTTCTTCCTGATCATTTTCATCCTCCTTTTCATTGCCGCATTCGTGCTCAACGTGCAGAGCAAGTTTGTGCCCTTTGCCTTTATCACGGGTGGGTTTTTCTCCGGCCTGGCCGGTTACTTCGGTATGAAGACCGCCACCTGGGCGAGCAGTCGGACCGCCGCGGGGGCACAGAAGAGTCTCAATGATGGCCTGCAGGTCGCTTTCAAGTCCGGAGCCGTGATGGGACTCACGGTCGTGGGACTGGGCCTGCTCGACATCGTCATCTGGTATGCCGTCATGGCATGGGGCTTTGGAGTTGAAAGCCTGGAAGAAATCACGGTTACCATGCTCTGCTTCGGCATGGGTGCCAGCAGCCAGGCGCTGTTTGCACGTGTCGGGGGAGGTATTTTTACCAAGGCGGCAGATGTAGGAGCTGACCTGGTTGGCAAGGTGGAGCACGAGATTCCCGAGGATGATCCACGTAATCCAGCTACCATCGCAGATAACGTGGGCGATAATGTCGGGGACGTCGCTGGCATGGGAGCCGATCTTTACGAGTCCTACTGTGGTTCGATCCTGGCGACTGCGGCTCTTGGTGTGGCCGCCTTTGCCAGTCCGGAACTGTTACAGGAGCAGGGACTGACCGAGGCAGACTCTCGCGAATGGCAACTGAGGGCGATGTTCCTGCCGATACTGATCGCCGGTATCGGTATCTTCCTCTCGATCGCGGGAATTTATCTTGTCAAGAGCAAGGAGGATGCCACGCAGAAGGCCCTGCTCAAGGCGCTTGGGATTGGAATCAATGCCTCCACCGTGATGGTGGTCATAGCGGCACTGGTCTGTACCTATTTTGTCCTTCCAGGCCACATGGGAGTCGCTTTTAGCGTGTCAGTTGGCCTGATGGCCGGCTGGCTTATCGGGAAATGGACCGAGTACGTGACCAGTGATGAATACCAGCCGACCAAGGACCTGGCAGCCCAGACGGTAACAGGTTCGGCGACCGTGATCATTGCCGGGATAGCATCTGGAATGAAGAGTGTCTGGGTGCCTGTCCTGGTCGTTTGTGTCAGTATCATCTGTGCTTTTGGCGGGGCCACCGGTTTCAATTTCTCTGAGGTACAGTTCTTCACGCTGGGACTCTACGGTGTTGGCATTGCGGCGGTTGGCATGCTCTCCACCCTGGGGATCACGCTGGCGACAGATGCCTACGGTCCGATTGCCGATAACGCCGGTGGAAATGCCCAGATGGCGGGGCTGGACCCGATCGTTCGGGAGCGAACCGATGCCCTCGACAGCCTGGGGAACACCACCGCAGCGACTGGCAAGGGGTTTGCCATCGGCTCGGCGGCACTCACCGCACTGGCCCTGTTGGCAGCCTACGTGGAGGAAGTCCGTATTGGCTTTGACCGCTGGGCAACCGATGAAACAGTGATCACTGAAAAAGCGGATCCCGGCTATTACAAGTTGAATGACCAGCTGGTGATTCTCAAGTCGACGGGCAAGGAGAAGGCCTCCGCCTGGCTCATCTTCCCGGACGAATCCCAGGAGGATTCCTGGACCTCGGTAGCCTCGGGTACGACGACTCCCTTTGCCAAGGGAAATGGTGAGGGAACCTCTCTTGCTATCACCGGGGTTGGAGCTCGCAAGTCGGTCGAGTTCAAGTCGGGGTCAGAGATTTCTATTATCAAGGCGAGCAAGGCCACGTTGCCGGACTATGCGCGCTATTACGATGCCTCGCTGATGAACCCCAAGATACTCGTGGGAATATTTATCGGCTGCATGGCGACATTTGTTTTCTGCGCGATGACCATGGAGGCGGTAGGCCGTGCTGCGCAGGGAATGGTTAACGAGGTCCGCCGCCAGTTCAAGGAGAACCCTGGCATCATGGATGGCAGTGTCTTGCCGGACTATGCGACGCCGGTCACGATCAGTACCAAGGCAGCTCAGAAAGAGATGATTCTTCCATCCTTGCTTGGCCTGGGAGTTCCTGTCATTACCGGCTTGTTACTTGGAGTCGGTGGGGTCATGGGACTGCTTGTAGGTACCATGACCTGTGGTTTCTGCGTGGCGGTCTTCATGGCCAACTCGGGTGGTTCCTGGGATAACGCCAAGAAGTACATTGAGGCCGGTAACCTTGGTGGCAAGGGTTCCGATGCCCACAAGGCGGGTGTCGTTGGGGATACGGTTGGCGATCCTTTCAAGGATACCAGTGGTCCGAGTCTGAACATCCTGATCAAGCT
>JAPYUD010000030.1:0-16274 GCA_029936215.1 Pirellulaceae bacterium
CCTCCAGGGGCATCTCGACGAGCCAGTGATCCAGGAATGTCTTGTGCTGCTTGTTCGCCAGGTAGGGGCGAATCACGTTGTCAAAGAAGTCGCGGTCCTTGCGGTAGAGGAAGTAATTCAATTCATGGCAGGCATGCTTGGAATACTGTTCCAGCTTCTGCTCCTCTTCCAGGTCCGGCCATTCCAGCAGGAAGTGGAACTGCTTGAGGTGCGGATCATCCGTATTGAGGGTCGTGAACAGCTGGTAGACGCGTTCGAGGCTGTTGAAGGTCTCGAAGCGACCGGTCGTCACATCCTGGATCGTGAATGGCTGCTTGGCCTCCACCAGGCTGATCTGTTTCTGCTGAACGAAGTGCCCGTTCGGATCCAGGCCCTTGATCAGCCGCAGGTCGAGCGACGGCCCCTGTTTCTCGGGCAACGAGATCGACCGGTAAACGGTCTGTGTCGGGTCCAGCACCACGATATGGACATGCTGGTGTGCTCCCAGCGCATCGCGGTCCACCATCAGCATCCCCTCCTCGTTGGGGACCAGGTTGGCCAGCAGCGTGGAGCCTTCCGCCAGGAAGTCCAGCCGGGAGAAATCGCCGTTGGCAACACCCCCGCTATTTCCCTTTCCACCACGGGATGCTGCCGATCCACTGTCATCGGCCTTGTTGGCAAAATCACTTCCACCGAGTGCCTGCTGCTTGTCGGTTTCGGTGGTACGGATGGGCCATGGATTGAGCAGCAATTCCGGACGGAGGAGCATGTTCCCCGGAAATTTCTGGGCATACTTGCGATCGATGATATAGCGATATTCATCACCGATTTCACGACCCTCGACGTACAACGTCCGCGGGCTGCTCGTGGAGACTGCATAGGGCTCCGCATCCTGGATACCGCCAAGCTTGGCGGCCACGGAGAAAGCCGGGTAGTAACGGGTCGCCAGCACGTGAACCCGTGCAAATTTATTCCAGCCACGCAGCTGGATCGCCAGCTGTTCTTCGCCCGCCGTGATACTCGTCACCTGCAGCGGTTCTTCTCCTCGCACCTCCAGGTGCCGGCTCGCTCCCAGCAGGTATCCCTGCTGAAGCCCGTCCGCCTCGGTCACACGGATCCGGATCCGCCTGCCAACACTGCGGATCAGCAGGTCATAGTCACCCGCTGCCAGGTCTCGAATCAGGATCACGCCATCCTCGACGGCCAGCGAGTCGAACTGGTCGGCAACATAGGTCGCACCGCGCAGCGCCAGCAACGAGAGCTCTTCCCGGTCGGCCTCGGGCTTACTTCCCATGTAGGGAATCGTGATTACCTCTCCGGTGCGGGCATGCTGCGACCCATAGTAAGAATGCTGGTCCTGTAGGATTGGCCAGCGATGCTCGCTGCCGGCCACATCGCGGACATGGATGTTGACAATATCCTTGAGCGGCCCCAGCTGAATCCGGCCCAGCTCATCGGCCTGCAGCTGCACCGAGACCGGGTCGCGGAAGTCACGGTGCTTGAGCGTCACATGGACCGGTCGCGAGGACCGGGGCTCGCCAGTCTTGCCCAGCGCGTCCAGGACATAGTTGCCGTCGATCCATGCCAGGAAGACATCCGCGGTCTTCTCGGTACGCTCGATCTGGTTCACGTCAAACGATTCGGCCACGACCAGGTCAACCGGTTTCCCCTGGCTGAGGCTCTTGACCCGGGCGGTCAACACGAACTGGATTTTCTGCAGGCGCTGCGGCACCCGGAACTCGTGCACCGTCTCCTCTCCCTCGTGAAGCTCAAAGTCATCGATCCGGCTGGTCACACGAATGCCTTCATGGTCCACCGAACTGATCGTCAGGCGCACATCTTCCAGCACCGACAAGGTGACTGGCGTCCCGTTGAGTGAAAGGGCGGGACGAATCATGACAGGTGCCAGCCGGCGTTCCAGCAGTGCTTCCCTGTCGACATAGATCCCGGCAGTCATCAGGTACTGCTCTGACTCATGCTGGAAACGGTGAAGCGTGGTGCTCGTGCCATCGGTGACCACGAAGGGGACCGTGCCGGGATTGGTGCTGAAGGGGACCATGATCGTCCCATCGTCACCCGCCTCGTAAAGCGTCCCGCTGACCCAGAGAGAGGCATCCTCTACCGGCTGCTTCTCTTCACCGAGCACCGTGAAGCGGTGACCAGCGGTTGTCGTCTGGACGAGGAAATCAAGCTTCCCCTTGCGGACCAGTGTCCGGCTGCTCTTGCCATTACCGATAAAATCGACCACGAAGACCCCGGGCCGGTTCAGCTCGGGAAAGTCAAATTGCCGCGTCTGGCGGCGCAGCGGTGCCTCCTCGTAGTTGACCGTGCGTTCCACGTTGGCCACCAGGCCGTCGAGCTTGATCCCTGTACTGACCTGCTGGAGTTCCTGGCGATAGTAGTTCTGGGCATTGAGCTCGTAGACCTTGACGATCAACGTCTCGACATTCTTGACCTGGATGTCGAGGCTAACCTCAGCGCCCCCGTCGAAGTACTCCTGGTTAGTGAATGAGAAATCCAGGTCCACCCGGTCCTTGAGCGTCTGGAACCTGGCCGGGGAGATCATTGCCGACCAGTCATCCGGATCGCCAATCCCATTCACGATCTTGGTCTCTGCAAACAGCTCCTTGAGGTAGCTGTCCCGGAGGAATGGCTCGTATTGCTTGAAGTCGGCTGCTTCCACAAAGAAATGTGAAAGGTAGGACCGGACCAGCGGCTCGTCGTTGCCAATGATCGGCAGGCGGGTGACCGGCGTATAGTTGGCCTGCATATTGACCAGGTACCGCCGACTGTTATCGTCCTTGATGTACTCCGGGTTCACGTAGAAGATATTTCTCGGCAGCTGGATGTAGGTCATGAACCGCTGCTCATCATAAACTCCCATCGAGCGGTCCAGCACCAGTCGGCGGTGGAGGACATGGGCCTTGAGCGAGTTGTGGACCGGTGCCAGTCGGTTGACGAATTCCCAGAGTCGATCCAGGTAGGCCCGGTGCTCGAGCCGATCCTCTTCCCAGCGAATATCGTCGCTGGGAAGCAACTTGGACATGTAGATGTTGACGAAATTACCCTGGTCCAGCAGCGGCGTGTGAAGTTTCACGCACTGGTCCAGCTGCCCAAGCAACATCTGCTTGTGGATCTCGTAGCTACCAAACCCGGAGAAACTTTTTGTCTTCAGGTCATCAATCACCAACTGCGCCAGGGCGGGGAAGTCCGGACGCTGGAGTCGTTGAAGAAGGTGTCGACGGCGGGCGGCATTGAGATTTCCAGTGGCGAGCCAGGGCAGCGCACTATCCTCCAGCCCCTGCAGGTTCACATGGCGAGCGAAGGCACGTTCCAACAGCGCCTGCCGCGTGATCAGCTGTTCGGGAAAGAGGGTGGGAAGCTGTCGCTGCTGGTTGGCCGCATCCCGCTGGTGATTGAACCTCAGGTCCATTTCCTTGCGGAGGTACTGGAGTGAAGCGGCCGGATCCTTCTCGTAGGTCAGAAGGGCCTGCCTGTAGCGGATCTGGCGGACACCGTTGGTAGTCTTGTAACGAGCGATCCAGGTCTTGAGTAACTCCTCAACCGCCTCGAATTGCCCGGTGTTCTGCAGGTGCAGGCAGTGGTAGTAGTAGTAATTCTCTGTACCAGGTACCAGCTGCTCAAGCGCCACCGTGCGATCCGGAGCAAGGGAGAAATCCTCGAGGTAGTCAATCTCCTCTGCCTTTAGACTGGTGATGGTCAAAAGCAGGGTTACAAGCACCGTACAGCCAAGAAAACGTCTCATCATCTTCCCCTTTTGTAGTACTTTCCAGCAGGGTAAACCTGCTGGTCTTTTCTCATCCTAACCCAAGGCACATAGGCGTCTACCTTGTTTGACGAGCTTGAAGTCGAATTCGTTCCCTCCGGGGCAGACATCCGACCGACAACTTGCCTGGCGACCGGTTTTTGATAGGGTGGTCGACGGCCAGCAGGTTACGACTGGCTAAACCTGGACAGACTTTCTGCGTTTTGCGGGCCCGATTGAGTGGAATCCACATGCGTGACCTCTGGCGTCCCCTGCTGCTACTGACACTTGTCCTGCTTGTACCGGTCATTCCATTCCTGTTTTTCGGTGAGGCACTCGATTCCTGGATCCGCGGGATCATCGACGACCGCCTCTCCCCCTGGTTCGTGATCCTGATTCTCTCAACCGACATCCTGCTTCCAATCCCCTCGAGCGTGATCAGCACGATGGGAGGCTGGCAACTTGGTCCGCTGCTGGGCAGTATTACGTCGATGATCGGCATGACGGTCGGTGCAAGCCTGGGCTACTGGCTGGCCCGCTGGTTTGGAGCACCGCTGGCACGCCGGCTTTCCCGGAAAAGCGATCTTGCACGCGCAGAAAAGATCAACCACCGCTACGGCCCTGGTATGATCCTGATTGCCCGTGGGGTCCCGGTACTGGCCGAGGCAAGTGTGCTACTGACCGGCATGCACCGTCTCAGCTGGCGTCGTTTTCTGCTTCCCCTGCTGGTCGCCAACCTGATCCTCTCCACGGGCTACTCGCTGATCGGGTATTATGCTCATGAGAAGCAGTGGCTGTCGCTGGCACTCACTGCCAGCATTGCCATCCCGGTAATCCTGGCCCTGGTTGTCCAGCAGATTCAGAAACGCAACACGAGTGATTCCCCTGATGACTGATTCCTCCAACCCCTCCGACCTGCTGGCTCGCCTGCTGGAACTTGACGATCCAGGGGAGCTGGAAGTGGAAACCACGGCCGCCGGCCCCAGTGGAAGCCTGCCATTGACCGACGAAATGCTTCGCAACTGGTCCAGCGGCGACCTGTTTGGTCTCACGCAGAGTGCCGGCATGGGCTGGAACCCGGAGGACCTGCTGGGACCGCAGTACCTGGTCCTCAGTACCCAGGGGGGAGTCCGGGCTGACGACGGCTCGGCGATCGCTCTTGGTTACCACACGGGGCACTGGGAAGTTGGCCTGCTGGTCCAGGCGGCTGCCCGGCAGCTGAAAGAGGACGGCGCGGTCCCCTTCGCCGCTTACTGTTCCGATCCCTGCGACGGCCGGACCCAGGGAACAACCGGCATGTTTGACAGCCTCCCTTACCGCAACGATGCCGCCACTGTGCTAAGACGGCTGGCCCGCTCACTTCCCACACGCCGTGGCCTGCTGGGCGTGGCAACCTGCGACAAGGGCCTGCCTGCCATGATGCTGGCACTTGCCGGACTTCCCGACCTGCCCGGCATCATCATTCCCGGCGGCGTCACGCTGCCTCCCGAGGAGGGAGAGGATGCGGGCAAGGTACAGACCATCGGTGCCCGCTACGTGCACGGAGAAATTACCCTGGAGGATGCCTCGGTCGCTGGCTGCCGGGCCTGTGGTACCGCCGGTGGCGGCTGCCAGTTCCTGGGGACAGCAGCAACCAGCCAGGTCGTGGCCGAGGCCCTTGGCCTGGCACTTCCCCATTCAGCACTGGCCCCCAGTGGCCAGAAGATCTGGCTGGAGACCGCGGTTCGTAGCGCACGGGCGCTTCAGCAACTGGACCGGCAGGGTCTGACCACCGCCGACATCCTCAGCGATGACGCAATTCATAATGCCATGGTCGTGCATGCCGCCTGTGGCGGATCGACCAACCTGCTGCTGCATATCCCGGCCATCGCCTTTGCTGCCGGCCGACAGCGGCCGACGGTCGACGACTGGACTCGTATCAACCAGGCGGTCCCCCGCTTTGTGGACGTGCTCCCCAACGGTCCCGAGTACCACCCCACGATCCGATTCTTCCTGGCAGGAGGTGTCCCGGAAGTGATGCTTCACCTGAGGAACCTGGGCCTGCTCAAGCTCGACGCGTTGACCGCCACCGGCCTTCCACTTGCCGACGTGCTCGACTGGTGGGAAAATTCCAGCCGCCGCCAGGCCCTGCAGGAACGACTTCGCCAGCAGGACGGGGTGGAACCGTCCGACGTGATCCTGCATCCGGATCGCGCCCGGGAAAAAGGACTCACCAGTACCGTCTGTTTCCCCCGCGGCAATCTCTGCCCGCAGGGTTCGGTGATCAAGTCGACTGCCATCGACCCGGAGGTAGTCGACGCGGACGGGGTTTACCGAAAGACTGGCCCGGCACGGGTCTTTACCAGTGAAAAAGCTGCGATTGCAGCAATCAAGGGACAGGCAGCCGAGCCGATCAGGGAAGGAGACATCCTGGTCCTGATTGGCAGGGGACCTCTCGGATCGGGCATGGAAGAAACTTACCAGCTCACCTCGGCTCTTAAGTTCCTCTCCTGGGGCCGCGAGGTAGCGATCGTTACCGATGCCCGCTTCTCGGGAGTCAGCACCGGTGCCTGTATCGGCCATGTCGGGCCGGAGGCCCTGGCTGGCGGACCCATCGGCAAGGTCCAGGACGGGGACACGATCCAGATCCTCGTCGATCGCCAGCAACTGGTCGGATCGGTCGACCTGGTTGTGGAAGAGGAGGGACAGTTCTCGGTCGAGGCGGGAACTGCACTCCTGGAAAGCCGTTCCGCACGGGAAGACCTGGCACCCGATGAAGACCTGCCCGGCGACACCCGTCTGTGGGCTGCCCTGCAACGTCTCGGCGGTGGCACCTGGGGTGGCTGTGTTTATGATGTGGACCGCATTGTTGAAGCCCTGGAAGCCGTCAAGGAAACCAGCAGCGAGGAACTGGAATGAAACGTCCACTGCGTCAGATCGTCGCCAGCCTGCTGCTGGTGGTACTCCACCTGGTCTCGCTGCGGGGTGCCGATGCACCACTCCAGCGAATTGACCCGAACGGTGCCCGGGGTTCCCTGGTGATCGCCGGCGGTGGCTCGCTTCCGCCGGAAGTGATCGATTATTTCATTTCCAGGGCAGGTGGGGACGAGGCGCGGCTTGTGATTATCCCAACCGCTTCTGCCAGGGCTGATGATCCAGCCCTCGCCGAGCAACTCCTGGCTCCCTGGAAAACGCGACCCCATGCCTCGCTCCAACTGCTCCACACGCGTGACCGGGACGAGGCGGATTCGGAGGACTTCGTTAAGCCGCTCGGGGAAGCGACCGGCATCTGGCTGATGGGGGGCCAGCAACAGCGGATCGCCGACGCCTATGTCGGAACACGTTTTGAAAAGGAACTGCTCGAGTTACTCGACCGTGGCGGGGTGATCGGGGGATCTTCGGCAGGTGCAGCGATCCAGTCCCGCCTGATGATTGCCTCGGGGAAGACCGAGGCGGTGATCTCTACCGGCTTTGACCTGCTGCCTGGAACCGTAATTGACCAGCACTTCAGCCAGCGGGACCGGATTGGCCGGCTCAAGGGGGTGGTCGACAAGTACCCAGGCACGCTGGGACTGGGAATCGACGAATCGACAGCGCTGCTGGTCCAGGGACGGCTGCTGCGGGTGATGGGAGAAGGGAGCGTCACGCTCTGCCTGGGGAAAACCGACCACCACCAGGCAGAACAGATCGTACACGAGGCTGGCCAGCTACTGGACCTGACCTCGATGCAGCGTCTTGCCCGCGACCGCAACGACGATCCCTTTCCCACAAGCGAGCCAGAACCTCCGGTCGTCAAGCGGGGATCCCTGGTAATCGTGGGAGGAGGAGGCATGCCGGCGGACGTGGTCAGCCGGTTCATTGAACTTGCCGGTGGCCCGGATGCCCTGATCGTCATCCTTCCCACGGCAATCCCAGATCCCATCCCCCCCAAATCGGGCGCGGGTTTCTTTGAGCGGGCCGGGGCGACGAACGTCAGGGTACTCACCGCCAGGCATCTTGAGGATGTGGAAGCTGCAGAGAACCTTCGCTGGCTGCGAAAGGCCGATGCCATCTGGTTTGGTGGTGGCCGGCAATGGCGATTCGTCGATGCCTACGAGGCAACAAAGGCGGCACCCCTGATGCACCGGGTCCTGGCTCGTGGCGGGGTGATCGGGGGAAGCTCGGCTGGCGCCTCGATCCAGGCCGAGTTCATGGCCCGCGGCAATCCACTCGGCAACCGGGACATCATGGCCCCCGGCTATACCCGGGGACTCGGTTTCCTGCCAGGCGCAGCGGTGGACCAGCATTTCGCCCAGCGGAATCGTTTCGGCGACATGGCGTCGCTTGTCGACCGGCATCCGCAGCTGCTGGGAATCGGTATCGACGAGGCAACCGCGCTGGTTGTCGTGGGAGACACGGGCTCGGTGATGGGAAAGGGAGAGGTTCATTTTTATGACTGGCGAACCCGGCCTGCCGAGGGAGAAGCAGACCATCTCTCCCTGGGGAAAGGAAAACAATACAACCTCCAGAAGCGATCAGTGGTCGAGGAACCAGCCGGCGGCAGGTAATCCACGATCGGCAATGGAGGGACATAGAAGGACATCATGCCCGACCCCGGCCAGCCAAGATCCCGCAGGAAACTCCCAGCCGGCTGGCTGTTTATCAGTCCCTGGTTGGTGGGGCTGCTCCTGCTATTTGCCTACCCTTTTTTCGCCTCGCTCTACTGGTCATTCTGCCGTTACGACCTGCTCTCCTCCCCCGAGTGGATCGGGACGGAGCATTACCGGCGGATTGCCACGGAAATCTGGAATGGGGACGGATTTGGTAACGCTCTCTGGAACACGCTCTACTACGCGGCATTCAGCGTTCCGCTCTCGATCATCACCGCGGTCCTGCTGGCGGTCATGCTCTCCTGGCGGATCCGCGGCCAGGCGATCTTCCGGACTCTTTTCTTCCTCCCCTCGATCATCCCCCTGGTCGCCTCATCGATTCTCTGGCTCTGGCTGCTGGATCCCCAGTCGGGACTCGTGAACCACCTGCTGGGCTGGCTCGGTCTCCCACCCCAGCTCTGGTTCCAGGGGGTCCAACAGGCGGGCCACCCCGGGACATTCTTGGAGTTTGGTTCCAAGGACGCCCTGGTATTGATGAGTGTCTGGGGAGTCGGCAACTTCATGCTGATCTACCTGGCAGCACTGGGAGACATTCCCCCGCAGCTTTACGAGGCCGCTGCCCTGGACGGGGCTGGCCGTTGCCGTCGTTTCTGGCATGTCACGCTACCGATGCTCTCCCCGCTGATTCTCTTCAACCTGGTGCTTGGCCTGATCAAGTCCTTCCAGGCTTTCACGCAGGTCTACCTGGTCAGCGAGGGAACCGGAGAACCGGTCGGTTCCACGTTGCTCCTGTCACTACATCTCTTCCTGGCCGCCTTCCAGGATCTCGAGATGGGCTATACCTCCGCGATGGCATGGCTGCTGTTTATCGTCCTCTTCATTACCACGGCGCTGCTCTTCCGTTCCTCGCGTCACTGGGTCCATTACCGCACAAGCCTGGGAGGCTAGGAATGCACTCATCGATTCGATCCTGGTTCATGATGGCGGTGCCGGTGCTGCTGGTCGGCAGCCTGGCCGTGCTGGCCTGGATCGTGCGACCCCATTCCGAGCTGCCAGCAGGCCGTGAGGAAGTTGTCTTCTGGCACTTCTGGGGTGGCACCGACCGGGCCGTGGTCGAGGGAATTGTCGAGCGGTTTAACGAGAGCCAGGAACAGTACTTTGTCCGCGCCGTGGCGATGCCGGGTAACAACCTCGACATGAAGATGTTCCTGGCGGTGACCGGTGGAGACCCACCCGACCTGATCAACCAGGACGATCCGATCGTTGCTGACTGGGCTCACCGCGATGCGCTGATGCCGCTCGACGAGATTGCACCGGCAGACGAAATCGAGCAACTGGAAAGCTGGTTATTCCCTGCTGCCCGGCAACTGGGGAGCTACCGTGGCCGCCTCTACGGGCTCTGTAACGGGCTCGATATCCGGGCCCTCTATTACAACCGTACCGTCATCGGGCAGCGGACCGGCAGACGTGCCCCGCTGCAACTGGAGAGTATCGAGCAGCTGGACAAGCTGGCCGCTGCCTGCGTGCTGCGGGAGGGCGATAAGCTCACCTCGCTTGGCTACCTGCCCGATCCTCGCCGGCTCTGGGCCTGGGGGGTTGTTTTCGGGGGGCGATTTATTAACAGCGAGGGGGAGGTGACTCCGGACGACCCGGCAATCGTCCGCGCCCTTGAGTGGATGACACGGTACCGGGACAAATGGGGAGCTGACACGCTGGCTGCCTTTCGCCAGGGCGACCAGTCACTTCCGGGCAAGACCTTTCCACTACTGGCTGGCCGTTACGCAATCGTGATGGACGGGCAGTGGCGAGTGCGAGACATCCCGGCGGACCGATCGGGGGAATTCGGTGTCTGGCAACTTCCAGCGCCGGCCGGCCGAGAACGAGGAGCCGACGGCTGGGTCAATGGCAACCTGTTCCTGGTGCCCCGCGGCTGCCGCTCACCCCGTGGCGCGTGGGAGTTCATGAAATTCTGGAGCGGGTTTGGTGGACACGAGGCAGAAGCAGCCAGGACCTGTAGCCAGGGCGGCTGGATCCCTCCCTCGCAGCAGGTTGTCGATCAACCGCGGTTCCAGCAGTATCTCCGGCAGAACCCACTGTTTGCACGGTTTGTCGAGCTGGCCGCCGGTGAGCAGGTTCCCACACCGGTCATCCCGGCTGCCCGGATGTATTACCGCGAAGTCAATCGAGCGGCAGAACGGGCACTCTACACCGACAACCCGGGTAACGCCGCTTCGCTGCTGGAGGAAGCTGCCGAGAAAGTCCGCCGACAGATGGAGCGGGTCGGTAGCAGGGAGGAGACGCGATGAAAACCATGCGACCTCCCCGCTGGGGCATTCTTCTTCTGCTGGCGACCGCCATCCTGTTCTCCATTCCAATGATCTGGCTGGTACTTTCAAGTCTCAAGCCTGCCGAGCAGTTGACCGAGGATCCGTACTCGCTGCTGCCTGCCAGCTGGCAGTGGAATAATTTTTCCGACGCGCTTGATTCGATGCCCTACCTGGTCTACCTGACCAACTCCCTGCTGCTCTGTGCCGGAACGGTCGTCGGCAGCGTGCTTTCCTGCTCGCTGGTCGCCTACGGTTTTTCCCGTCTCCGCTGGCGTGGACGCCGCCTGCTGTTTGGCATCCTGGTTGCAACCATGCTGCTTCCCTGGCATGTCACGATGATCCCCCGCTTCCTGCTGTTCCGTGAACTGGGCTGGTACAATCACCTCACGGCGCTGATCGCACCCACTTTTCTTGGCGACGCATTCTTCATCTTCCTGCTCCGCCAGTTCTTCCTCTCCATCCCGGAGGAACTGAGCGAGGCAGCCCGGCTTGACGGGCTGGGAGAATGGGGAATCTTCTGGAAGATTATCCTGCCTTTGTCCAAGCCGGCACTGGCAACGGTGGCTCTTTTCCAGTTTATCGCTACCTGGAATGACTTCGGGGGGCCACTGCTCTACCTGAACGACCCCAGCCGTTTTCCACTTGCCTACGGGCTGGAACAGTTTGTCAGTTCTTACTCGGACCAGACCCACTTGCTGATGGCAGCAGCAGTCCTCTTCACGCTGCCGGTGATCGTCCTGTTCCTGTTCACACAGCGAACATTCCTGCGAGGAATCAGCACCGCGGGCCTGAAACAGTAGAGTCGGCGCGAGGGCCTCGGGGAGCAGACGGCAGGGAACTCGACCAGCGACACGCCGGAAAAGGACTACTTCTTGCGATGTCGGATCTTGGCACGCATGCGTCGCTTTTTGCGACCAACCTTGCGGCGACCTTTTCCTGTTTTCTTCGTTCCCACCAGGTAACTCCTCAACCAGAATCAACTGCCCCACGGGCAGTTCCAGAACTTCATATAGTAGCAAACCGATCCCGGCTAGGGGAGTGGTCGAGTCGGTTGTGCGTCGTAAAGAAGCCCGATTCCCCTGCTTGCTCCTATTGCTGAACTGGAGTTAAATACTGCCGGATTTGGATTCTCCCGGAGAACAGCTGCCATGGTACTTTTCTCACGCCTGCTGAATTGCCTGCTGAATTGCCTGCTGCTTGTCGTTACCTGCTCTGCATACGCCCAGGACGATTACCAGCTTGGCCCGGATTCCCAGCGTCAGGAGGGAGTTCCAGTCGGAACCGTGACCCAGCATCGCTGGGAAAGCAAGGCGTTCTTTCCAGGAACCGTACGGGACTACTGGATTTACGTACCGGCCCAGTACAAGGCGGAGCAGCCAGCCGCGGTGATGGTCTTCCAGGACGGTCGCGGCTATGTGGACGAGAAGGGCAATGTACGTACACCGATTGTCTTTGACAACCTGATTCACAAGGGACAGATGCCGGTCACCATTGGTATCTTCATCAATCCTGGTGTCCTTCCCGGCGCAGGGGAGGGGGCCACGCCACGCCGCAATCGCAGTTTCGAGTATGACAGCCTGGGAGACCGTTACGCCAGCTTCCTGCTCAAGGAGATCCTCCCTGCGGTAGGCAAGGAGTACAACCTCACCGAGGATCCCAACATGAGGGCGATCGGCGGCATCAGCAGCGGTGGCATCTGTGCCTGGACAGTCGCCTGGGAACGACCTGATGCATTCCGCAAGGTACTGAGCCATGTCGGTAGCTTCACCAACATCCGTGGCGGGCATGTCTATCCCGCACTGATCCGCAAGGCAGAAAAAAAACCGATCCGTGTTTTCCTCCAGGAGGGGGAAAATGACCTGGACAACCTTTTCGGGAGCTGGCCGCTGGCAAATCGCCAGATGGCTGCTGCGCTCAAGTTCGCGGGTTACGAGCAGAAGCTGGTGATGGGAACAGGTGGTCACAACAGCCGGCATGGTGGCGCGATCCTGCCGGAGTCACTTCGCTGGTTATGGCAGGACGTGGTGAAATAGGACCCACCTGCCTGGAATGAAAGGGACGATCGATGCGAGAGACAAACAAGAGGAATAGCAGCCTGCTGGCAGTCCTGCTTGCTTTGCTGCTGGCCCAGGCCAGCTCTGCCCAGGATATGCCACTCAGCCAGGTCTTGATCGACGACCAGCCATGGCAACTGGTCGGGGAGGGATACCAATTTACCGAGGGCCCCACGGTAACGCCCGACGGCACTCTCTTTTTTGCGGATGTCCCGGCCAGCGTGATTTACCGGGTCAGCAAAGATGGGAAACCAGAGGTCTTTGTGGAGGAGAGTGACCGTACCAGCGGATTGATGTTCGGACCGCGAGGCCTTTACGGTTGCAGCAGCGCAACCAAGTGCATCCTGCTGTTTGATCCCTTTGGCAAGAGGAGCCTGGTAGCCCAGGACGTGACCAGCAACGACCTGGTCGTCACCGGCCAGGGGGGCGTTTATTTTACGGATCCAGCCAACAAGAGCATCCACTACGTCTCCCCGGAGGGAGAGCACCGGGTCGTCGACGAGGGGATCGAGTTTCCCAACGGACTGATCCTCTGGCCGGACCAGCGGACCCTGGTGGTGGCCGACATGAAAGGGGCCCACCTCTGGAATTTTCGTATTGAGAAGGACGGCAGTCTGACGCACAAGCAGCCCTATTCCACGATGCAACTGCCGGTGGGGAAATCGGCCAGCGGTGCCGATGGAATGACGGTAGATACGGATGGCCGCATCTACGTGGCGACGGAACTTGGTGTCCAGGTCTTTGACACCCAGGGACGGCTCAGCGGCGTGATCGCCAAGCCCCAGGCACGGTTCCTCTCGAACCTGGTCTTTGGTGGCCCCGACTTCAACCTGCTCTACGCGACCTGCAGTGACAAGGTCTATCGCCGGCAGGTCAAGGTGACTGGCTTCACGTTCTGGAAGAATTCCCCGCCGCCGAAGGACTAGCGAGCTTTCCAGTCCACTCCCGAGAGACCTGCAAGAGCCAGTTGCAGGGCATGAGTCCCATCACGACCATGCCCCTGGGCCTGCAGTGCCAGGTACAGTTGCTTGGCCAGTGCCAGGCCTGGCAGCGAGAGCCCCATCTTGTTCGCTTCATCCAGTGCGATACCCATGTCCTTGATAAAATGCTCCACGAAGAACCCCGGGTCAAAATTCCCGTCGATAATCCGTGGCCCCAGGTTATTAAGTGACCAGCTTCCAGCGGCTCCGGAACCGACCGACTGCATCACTGTTGGCAGGTCAAGTCCTGCCTGGTGGGCATAGAGCAGGGCCTCGCAGACGCCAATCATGTTGGTCGCGATCAGCGTCTGGTTCACCATCTTGGTATGCTGCCCCGCCCCTGCTGCACCCTGGTAGACAATCGTCTGGCCCATCGCATCCCAGCACGGCTCAAGTGCCTCGACCACCTCCTGGTCTCCACCGATCATGATCAAGAGCGTCCCGTTGGTTGCTCCCACGTCTCCACCAGAGACAGGTGCATCGACACTGTGAACCCCCTTTTCCCGGGCAGCCTCGTAAATCTCGACAGCCAGCGACGGTTCACTGGTGGTCATATCGACGAGGATATTCCCTTCCGTGCTCCCTGAGAGTGCACCCTCCTCGCCAAGCATGACCGCCCGCACATCGCTGGGAAAACCGACAATCGAAAAAATGACATCACTCTTCTCGGCAACGGCCCGGGGCGAGTCAGCCCAGCTGGCACCCTTTTCCAGAAGCGACCCTGCCTTGTCTCTACTGCGGGTAAAGAGGGTCACCTGGAATCCCTTTGCAACCAGGTGCCCGCACATGCTGGCCCCCATCACGCCTGTTCCAATCCAGCCGATTCTCGTTGTGCCCGGGGTAATGCTCATTTCACTCATCGTTAGTACCTTCTCACGGAGAACTGTCAAACGTGGTTTGAGTCACCCCTGCCTGCTGGTGGAAAAGGAAGACCTGTCCGGTTTACCAGCGATCGGTAGGGCGGTTGATGATCTCGGCCAGCAGTACGGCCTGGGCCATTCCCTCTGGTGTTTTCAGCATCTCGGCAATCTCGGCAGCCAGATTGACCGCTTTCGGGCCGGTTGAAAGATGCAGTTGCTCGCCAACATCCTCGTGTTCAAGGCTCCCGAGTTGATGCCTCGTATGGGCCTGCTGTGTGGCGGCATTCTCGTGTTCGAGCCTGCCCACCTGGTGATCGTCCTGCGATCCGCTATCAATCGTTGACTTCAGGTGCCGCTGGGAAAGCTGTCCACTTTCCGCAATCCTGTGATCGGTCA
The DNA here is from genome assembly GCA_029936215.1 of Pirellulaceae bacterium. Lineage (GTDB taxonomy): Bacteria > Planctomycetota > Planctomycetia > Pirellulales > Pirellulaceae > SAT2750. Next base: position 14,931 of record JAPYUD010000030.1, read on the forward strand.
GGTCGACCGGTGATTCCGGCTGCATGACCTCCGGCGGTTCCAGGTCCACCACTGCTTCTTCCACGGGCAGGGGCTGCCCCTCGGCGCGCTGCAACTGGGATTCCATCAGCTGGCGCAACATCTTTTCCAGGTTAACCATCTGACCTGTTCCCTAGCTGGACTTTGAACTACTCGTACTGGCAATGGTCTGCCGCATCTTCGTATCGGCCTGGATATTTCGAAGGCGATAGTATTCGCTAATGCTCAGCTTCGACGAGCGAAAAGAATCGGCCATCGCCTTGGGAACCTCGGCTTCTGCTTCCACCAGCGCGGCTCGACATTCCTCCACCTTGGCCTGCATCTCCTGTTCCATTGCTACCGCCATGGCACGTCGACCTTCCGCCTGTGCCCGTGCGACCCGCGTGTCCGCTTCCGCCTGATCGGCCTGCAGGCGGGCTCCAACATTCTGACCAACGTCAATGTCGGCAATGTCGATCGAGACGATTTCAAAAGCGGTCTGGGAATCAAGCCGCTTGGCAAGGACCGCCTTGGAAATCGTGTCCGGGTTTTCCAGCACCGACGCATGGGTCTCTGCCGAACCGATGGCACTGACAATCCCCTCACCGACCCGGGCAATGATTGTTTCCTCCTCGGCTCCACCGATCAACTGCTGCAGGTTAGCCCGCACGGTGACGCGTGCCCTGACTCGCAACTGGATACCATCCTTGGCGACCGCATCGAGGGTCTTTTTCCCTGAATCCTTTGCCGGGCAATCAATCACCTTGGGATAAACGCTGGTCTGGACCGCTTCGAGCACGTTACGCCCTGCCAGGTCAATCGCCGTCGCCTCCCGATAGCTCAACTTGATTGTCTTCGCCTTGCGGGCAGCGATCAGGGCTCGTACCACCAGCGGCACATTTCCACCGGCGAGCAGGTGCCCTTCCAGTTCCGAGGTGCTGAACTCATCATCAGAAAAACCTGCCTGCCTGGCCATGATCTTTGACTGCACGATGATCTTGGGATTCACTTTACGGAAGGTCATGCCAAGCAGGTTGCCAATGGTGATATTCGCACCGGTCAGGATCGACTGGATCCAGAGCCTAAAATAGGCAAAGAAAATAATCAGGATGAAGCCGATAACAAGTATCAGAATGATCGCCAAAACCAGGGTCACGGTATTTGTCGTATCATTCTGGGCCAGCAATTGTGCAAACAAGGACATGGGTCAGACCTCAAAAAGAACGTGAATCCTTCAGTGCCAAGTCGATGATGCCGGGCAACTGCTATCCAGCGTAGTGCGTTGTACCCTGCGGGTGGGCGGTTTTCAAGTAAAGCGAGCCGCGGGAAGGAGAATCAGGCAAAGGG
>JAPYUD010000031.1:0-2025 GCA_029936215.1 Pirellulaceae bacterium
GCCTTGTAGTAAGCCTCCCCTTTGTAATGCAGGAAACAGAGGAAGTAATAGGTTGACTGGATCACCTCGGTAGGAGTATCGGACTCGACCATTTCCAGTGTCTGCCGGTAGTACTTCATCGATTCGGCACGTTTGGTGTTGACCGTCGTACGAGCTTCCTCCAGCTGATCGGAAAACTCTTTCTTCATCTGCGGATCGGTTTCACCAGCAATCCGCTCGGGCAGAAGTCGCAACAGCAACGCTGCCGTGTTCATTTCATCCAGGCTATCCTTGGCCCGCTCGGATGCCTCGTTGAGCGTGGTCGGTTCGGGTCGGTCGGTGGCAGCAAAGCGGGCTCCCCCGGGTACAGAGGCAAGAAGTGTACGTGCTTGATCACGGTAGGCATTGGGAACCTTGACCAGGGCCCTGAGGATGTTGGTTGCTTGCCGGTAAGACTGGTCCGCCAGCTCGTCCTTGGGATCGTCAGCAACCAGTGAATCGGCATAAAGCTTGTTGATACTGGCGACCAGGAACCGCAATTTGAACCAGTCCGCCTGACTCGCTTCATTCCCCCGCATGCTGGTCACATAGTCGTTGCCCCGGTTGACCGCATCGGCATATTTCTCCTGCGTGATCCAGCATTCCAGTGCCAGCACAAGGGCCTGGGTTTTCGCATCCCGGAAGGCATCGTTTTCAGGCTGTCGGAGCACATCGGCGTAGTTGGTAAGAGCATCATCCAGCTTGCCCAGCTTTTGCAGGCAACGCCCCTCGTACATGTGCGCGTAAACACCGGCCTGCAACTGGCGGTACTTTCCGTAGATCTCCTTGAAAGCTGCAGCTGCCCGTGTCAGGTAATCGGTATGTTTCGCAGAGCCGTTTTCGGTTGTCTCGGCAGCCTCCTCAAGCAAGATTGCAGAGACCAGCTGCATCTGCAGGTACTCCCGCCGCAGTTCATCCCGGATACGAATCTCCTTCTGCTGGGTGTCGGGATCGTATCGCGTGCTGTTCATCCCTTCCAGCTGTGCCCTGATCGCAGCCTTTGACTCGGTAAAGACGTCGAGTGCCCGGTTGTACTGTTGCTGAGCCTGCGTGAGCAGTTCTGTGCGGTTTGCCTGCCCCGGCTTATTGGCAATTGCCACGTTGTCGTCCGCTCTTTGCTGCAACAAGCTCCCCAGCTGGGCCCGTGCCGAGTGTTTCAGCAGGTGGTCGGGGAATTCCTTCATGAACTTCCCGATCAACTGCTCGGCCTTCGTCAGTTGTTCCGCCCGCAGCTCCGGACTCCCCAGGAACAACGCCCCCTGGATCAGGGTTACCGCTCGCTCGTAATCGATGCGATCACGAAAACCCTCGGGAGCAAGGTCCGAGGTCGCCAGGTTATCCAGGTACTGCTCCGCGACATCAAAATATCGCCGCGCCCTGAGCACTTCCAGGAACTGGGCAGCAGGCTCCTCGGCCCGGACAGACAGGGGAAGCCCAAACGTTAACAGCAGCAGAAACAGGAGAATCACCCGCCCTGGAATCGCTTGCTTCATCGTTTCTTTCCTCGTCCTTGATGATTCCAGACCGGTGCCGGTTAAGTTGCCCACGCGTTCGATCTGCCATTCGCATCCCGAACAGGCCGTTATCATGCCGATCCGATCGAGAGTATTCAACCAGGTGCCCATCGGCAATCGATTTGCGGTTCCCGGTAACAATTTACCGGTTCCGCCTCCTGTCTCAAGACCTTAACTAGATTATAGGTTCACTCCCCATGTAGCAAGTAAGTGCCCGGCAATCCAATCGCTGGTGAATGTCGGTTTTCAAGCCTGGAAGCTCGCTGGTTGCAGCCTCGGATGCCAATCGGTCGAGTATATTTAACTGGCGAACGCCACCAACGCCCCATCCACCGGTCATCCACCGCAAACCGGAAAACAAGTTTCCTCCATTCTGCTTTACCGTACACTTGGTAGACGCCTCCAACCGCACGTACTGGGATCCTGATCAAGGACACAGGGATGAAGTCTGGCAGCCCGATCGATGAATCCAGCGCACCGCGTTCCACGCGGA
>JAPYUD010000031.1:2125-16137 GCA_029936215.1 Pirellulaceae bacterium
CGCACCGCGTTCCACGCGGAAGTTGCCTCCGGATTACTCAACCCGTCGTGTGCAGTACCGGTTGCTGGTCATCGTGGCACTTCTGATGGGAATGCTCTTCATGTTCCAGTGGATCTGGACGATGGTCGTAACCCCCCAACCACCGGTTCCGGTAACAGTTTCCAGCGACCAGGCGGGTGCCGAGCCAAGGAGCTTTGGCCGTGACGACGTCGAGCCCGGGGATATCCGCGGCGATGCACTGGGACAAGCTCGCTCTGACCTCTGGAACCAGATCCTCGACAGGCTTACCCCGGAGGAGGAGATCCTCATGCTCCGGACCCTGCGTTCGATCCGCCAGGAGACGCCGGTCACCGACCTGGAAAAACAGCGATGGTGGGAACTCTACCAGAAACTCGATAGCAGCTGGGAGGATTACCACGATGCTGCCTTCCTGGCAATCAGCCAGAACAGCCAGAAGCTTAACGAGCAACAGCTGGAAGTCTGGCTGGACGTCCTCAAGCAGGTGGAATCGGAATGGACAGGTCAGTTACGAGAGAGCCTGCTGGCAGTAACCGAAAATACGCCCCTCTCGGTAGAGCAGCGTGAGTCGCTCGAGGCGATGCAGCAATCGCTCGACCGGGCTGCCATTTCTCGCGTGGAGGATCACACTGTTTTTCGCACCCGGGAGAGCGCCGCCTGGTTCCGCATCATGGAACTCCTTCAACAGATGGATAACCAGCAACTGGCACGGGGATCTCACGGGCAGGTGGGTTGCCTGCAGCTTTCCGAGCAATCAGATTTTTACCGGGGCAAGCTGGTTCGCCTGCGGGGAACGGCCAAGAGAGGATACCGGGTGACCGCACCAGGCAACCCGCTCGGAATCCAGGAATACTCGGTCCTTTACCTGAGGCCCCAGGACACCGATTCTCCGGTCGTCCTGTTCTGCCTGGAAACCCCGGCAGGGTTTCCTCGCCTGGAAAGCCGTGACAAGGAGGGAAAGATCACTGAGCTGAATGAACCGCTTGCGGTCACGGGATTTTATTTCAAGTCCTGGGTCTACCTGGCAGAAAAGGACGCATTCAGTGCCCCCCTGCTCCTGGCTCGTTCCGCAGACTGGGCAAACAGCATCCCCACGCAGGTTCGCCAGACAACTCCCTCGGGCCATGTCCTGCTGTTGATCTTCGGGTTCACTGCCATGCTGGCGATCACGGTCGCCACGCTGGTCTACGCGAGGACACGGTGGCAGGGTGTAACCTCCAGGAAGCGGGATCCCTCCGCGGTCGTCAGCTCACTCAATGCCATCCCGGAGGAGCAACTCCTGCCTTCCACGAGAGACTCGCTCAAGTCCCTTGCAGCCAAAGCACCTGCCGCCGGGGAAGCGGGGCAGGGCAGCCCATGACCGGATCCAGAAGAAGTTCGATGCCTGCCGCTGGTCAGCCTGGTTGCCCGGGACCGCTTTCAGCCGGCCTGGTCACCGCGATCATGCTCTGTTGCTGCCTGCTGCCAGGCAGCCAGCTCCAGAGCAACCAGGACGGAATAACCGGGCCCGGTAAAACTGTCCCACCCTTCGGTGCTCCCGGCACTGCCCGGTCCCCGGTACGCGGCCTGGCCTCGCCCCGCCAGCTGCTGGACCTGTTCGGGATCGACGAGAGTCATCTGCGTTTCCTGATTGACGGAGAAGCGATACTCGCTGAAGACATTGACGTGGTCAGCAAGATCCTCATGCGATTTCCGGACCTGGGCCAAAAAAACATCCTCCGCTGGGTCTCTCCCACAGTGCCCTGGGAAGAACTGGTCAGGGAAGTGGAGAAACACCGAGTTGATTTTTTCCGCGTGGAGGGGATTGTCCGCCGGGTGGAGCGGCAGAAGATCATTCCGGAGGCAGCGACCCTCTATGGTTTTGACCATTTCTTCTGGGTTCTGGTCGAGACCCCAGGACGCCAGCAGGTCCAGATCGCGACTCGAACGATTCCCTCCTCCTGGCGACTGGAGAGGCCAATTTCGGAACCGGTCGCTGCCACGGCGATGTACCTCAAGCACGCGGTCCAGCAGGATGGTACCGGTTTCTACCTTTTCGCCAGCGGACGAATCGAGTGGTATCCACGTGCCCCGTCTGAAGACCTCCAGGTCAACGAAGGGATGGCCGCCCTGGCCGGGATGGGAATGGATGTCAGCCTTTTTGATGATGTTCGCAGTCGCAACCGACGATCCATCGGGGCCCAGGAACAAGACTGTTTTTACCGGCTGCTGGAATTGCTGGAGAAAGACATCCAGCCGTTGGCGATCAAGCCAGGTGCGATCGAGTTGACCGGGCTGTTGCGTTCACCCGGGAAACACCATGGAGACTACCTGGAAGCACGGGGGACGGTCCGGCGGATCACCCGGATCGAGGTCCCTGACGAGGACCTCCAGCTTCGCTTTGGGATTCGTCACTACTACCAGCTGGACCTGTTCCTTCCACTGGGAGACAAGACAATTCAGATCAAGCTCAACCCGGACGACGAGCAGGGTCTGAAATTCACCAGCCAGTTTCCACTGGTCGCCTGTGTCACGAGGCTCCCTCCCCAACTGGTGACTGCCCAGCAGCAGCTGGAGCAGGGCACGTATGCTGGAAAAATGCTCAACGAGTCCATCCTGATCCGTGGGTTTTTCTTCAAGATCTGGGGATACTCGTCCTCTTTTTCCTCGACCGGTGACAAGCCGCGCCGGCAACTGAGTCCCATGATCCTGGCCTTTGAGCCGAAAGTGGTGCCGCAGGAGAATCATCGAGACAGCCCCCTTGCGGTCACCCTTTCACTCGGCTTTGCCGCTCTGCTGCTGGGCATCTGGATGTTCGTCTGGCGTAGCGGTCGAAAGGACCACCTGTTGTTGAAAGAGCGTCGAGAACAGGAGCCCGCCACCTCACCGGAACAGTTCCAGGAGATCGCTCAGCAGATGGATGAAGAGGGCAACGGTGAAGAGACAGCAGAGCCTACTTGACGACCGGCTCGACAATCTCATACTCGACTGCAGAACGGAAGGCACGAGAGCTTTCCTGGAGATTTCTTACCGACAGGGTGCATCCTGGAGATGCCCTGTCACTAACAGGAGTGAAGAGACATGGCGCGCGCGAAGATCAGCATTATCGGGGCCGGCAACGTTGGCGCAACCACGGCGCACTGGTGCGCCGCGGCGGAACTGGGAGATATCGTACTGGTCGATATCCCCGCTGCCGATGGCATGCCACAGGGCAAGGCACTGGACTTGATGGAAGCCTCACCGGTGATGGGATTCGATGCAAAGATCACCGGAACAACGAGCTACGAGGAGACCGCCAATAGCGACGTGGTGGTGATTACTGCCGGCATCCCGCGCAAGCCAGGAATGACCCGTGATGACCTGCTGGGAACGAATTCCAAGATCGTGGCGTCAGTGACCGAGGAAATCGCCAGCACCAGTCCTGACTCGATTATCATCGTTGTCAGCAACCCCCTGGATGCCATGGTCCAGCGGGCCCTCCAGGTGAGTGGCTTCCCCCCCCACCGGGTCCTGGGGCAAGCAGGCGTGCTGGACACGGCCCGCTACCGCACCTTCCTCGCCATGGAACTGGGGGTCAGTGTCGAGGATGTTTCCGCGCTGTTGATGGGAGGGCATGGAGATACCATGGTCCCGATTCCCAGCTGCACCTCGGTTGGCGGCATCCCTGTCAACCAGTTGATCGACGATGATCGCCTGGAGGAGATCGTGGAGCGGACACGCAAGGGGGGTGCAGAAATTGTCGGTCTGCTCAAGACGGGCAGTGCCTTCTACGCACCAGCCGCCGCGACCACGCAAATGGTCGAGGCGATTCTCCGTGACAAGAAACGGCTGCTCCCCTGTGCTGCCTACTGCGACAGCGAGTATGGCGTGGGAGGATACTATGTCGGTGTGCCAGTGATCCTCGGGGCTGGTGGCGTGGAGCGGATCATTGAACTGGAGCTCAACGAACAGGAGCAGGCTGCATTCCAGAATAGTGTCGATGCCGTCAAGGAACTTGTCGCGGTCATGGCCGAGCTCTGATCAGAGCGGCCACTGACATTGACTTCCAGGGTCTGCTTTCTTACAAAGCGAGCACCTTCAGCGGCTCATTCCTCCTGCCCAGCGGCTGCCATGAACCGGATTCCGCTCGTCGCCAAGCACTCTCTCCCCAAGCCGCGACGGGGCTGGAAACGCCGGACAGGACGCGAAAAACCACACGGGGATTTCAACTACTCCCTGTTCACACCTGTTCACTACGAGCCCGGTTATGCCTACCCGCTGATCGTGTGGCTTCACCCCAATGGGGGCCACCAGGACCAGTTGCTCGAGGTAATGCCAGACTTGAGCCTTCGCAACTACCTGGCGATCGCACCAGGGGGGTTACACCTGGAGACCAAATCCCCGGGATGGCCGGAAAGGACACTCTGGAGCGAAGTCGAACGCCGTGTGCTGGCCAGTATCGAGATTGCATGCAGCGAGTACCATGTTGCTCGGGACCACGTGTTCCTTGCGGGTCTTCGTGAGGGGGGAAGTGCTGCACTCCAACTCGGACTCCATCATCCCCAGAAATTTGCCGGGGTTGTCTCGCTCGGTGGAGGTGCGCCATTCGGCGGATCCCGATTTGCTGAACTTTATGCCGCGCGTAGCCTGCCCCTGCTGATCACCCATGGTCGCCAGGCAGGGCATTACCAGGAAGCAGAAGCCTGCCAGGATCTGCGTCTGATGCATGCGGCCGGCATGTCGCTTTCGGTCCGGCAATACCCGGGAGGCGATGAACTCGATCTACAACTGCTCGGTGATGTGAATCGCTGGATGATGGAACTGGTAAACCCCTCCTCGGTGGACCAGCCAGGAAGTCCCTCTGCCGGCGACATCGCCTGCTGAATGAACGATCCCGGGTGGCTCCTCTTACCCATCCTGCCCAGGTTCCTTGGCATCTTTTTCTCGTGCCCAGCGGGACGAACATGCGTTGACAGCGATCGGGATTTTCCGGTACAAACTCGCGGCCTGTTTTCGTGGTCCGAGGAGGACGTGACGTGTCATCGATCGACCAAGCAGGGCTGCGGAGGAAACCGTGGCTGTAAATAACCTGCGATTGTTCACCCACCGACGCCCGCCGGAATGGCAGCATTTCGATCTTTCCGACATGCTCAGAACGATCTGCTGCCAGCTCGGTCAGGACACTGCCCAGCAGGGTCTGCAGATCCAGCAGTCGTTCCCTACAGCACTGACACTCTACGGAGATCCCCTGTTGATCGAAAAGGCGATAACCAACCTGGTGGAAAATGCCATGGAGGCAATGCCCGGTGGAGGGACGATCCACGTCAGTGCCACCAACGACGCGGCGGCAATGGATATCCGTATCCAGGATGGTGGGCAGGGAATCGAGAGCCACGATGTCGAGCACATTTTCCACCCCTTTTTCACGACCAAGTCCGGATCCCTGGGCCTGGGCCTGGCAATTGTCCGCCAGGTCGCGGAAACCCACGGGGGCATTATCCGGGTCGCCCGGGTAAACAACGGCGGTTCACTGATCTCGCTGAGACTCCCGCGTCGAATGACCAGCCAGGCCGCCTGACAGAATATTCCACAAGCCCTTTGCCAGAATCAGCCCATGGTGGAGTTACTCAACACGAGCTACTCGAACCTCTCGCAACGACTGCGGGATCTCTCTGCCGGTGCGCGCTTGACCATCCTGTTCCTGTTGCTGCTGGTGCTTGCCAGTATCTGGATCATGGTGCCATCGGGCGAGGGGAACGAGGAGTATCTCTTTGGCGGCCGCGAATTCAGCAATCTCGAACTGGCTGACATGGAACAGGCGTTTGCGACGGCCAACCTGAATGCATCCAGGATCGTGGGGTCCCGGATGCGAGTTCCGAGGACAAAAAAGTCCCAGTACCTGGCCAGCCTGCAGGGTGTCTTTGAACCCAAGCATCTTAATTCGAGTGTCGATGATGTTCTCAAGGAAAACGACTGGTGGGGATCCAGCGAGCTGCGAAAGTTGCGGCTAAAAAATGCGACCGAGAAAGACCTTTCTCGAACAATTGCCATGATGCCCGGAATCGAGCAGGCCAAGGTGAGTATCGATGAATCGGTCACGCATGGTTTTCAGAAACAGACCGAACGAACCGCTCTGGCGGCGGTCAAGCCGGTCGGCAGCATGCAACTGGCTGCCCGTACCGCCGAGTCGATACGCGAGGTCGTCTCTGCTCGCTACACGGGCCTCCAACGGGACGGGGTAACGGTGATCGACCTGAACAGTGGGGAGATCTTTGGCAGTTCCTCCCCACAGGGTCCCTGGTCGGTTCCCGATGACCCCTACGTGATCCGCAAGAGATATTACGAGCGCGAATGGCGCAGCAAGATCCAGGACATGGTCTCGATGATCCCCTCGGTCAAGGTCCAGGTAAACGTCGTCCTGAAAGAAACCGGTAACGTGAATCACCAGCAGCATGTGCCTGAAAGTACGCTGGTACCGATCCAGGGAATCGCATCGATTGCCATTCCCCGGAGCTATTACCAGATGATCCAGAAGAGGCGACAGGACCAGGCAACCTCGACCGGGGGGACTCCCGCGGAACCGACCGACCTGGAATTGATCGAGGCCGAAGTCGGCGAAGCTGTCAAAAAGATGGTTATCGGGCTGCTGCCAAACCTCTCCGCCGGTAACAACCCGTACCCCCAGGTCCAGGTGAGCAGCTACCTCGATTTCCCTGCCCCCTCCGAGGCCACCCCGACAGCGCTACTGGTCGTGATTTCCGACTGGCTGACAGCAAACTGGCGGCCCGTTGCCCTGGGAACACTTGGCCTGTTGGCACTGATCATCCTGACAGTGAGATTCCGCCGCAGGGAGCAACCAATCGAGGCAGACAACGAGCAGCTCGCAGAGGAACCAACGGACGTGGCAGCCCCCGTGGAGTTGCCCAGCCCCTCACTGCGAGATGAACTGGCCCAGCTGGTCCAGGAAGAACCCGACAGCGTCGTGGAAACGATTTCCAGGTGGCTCAAGGATGCTGCCTGAGAGGATAAACCACGGCCCCAATCTCTCCAGACAACCAGGAACCAAGATGCCCAAGGACCCTCCCAGTATCCGCAAAATTGCCATCCTGCTCGACAGCCTCGACATGGATGCAGCGGACACGTTGCTGGATCAATTCCCTGCCGAAGACGTGGCCCTTCTTCGGCAGGCGATGATGTCCCTGGACGAGATCGACACAGCCGAACAGGATGCGGTCCTTAACGATTTCCTCCTGCAGAAAAACCCACCCCCCGGCCCGGGGCGAGCCGACACGGAGAAACCCTCTGCTCCGCCAGTGGAAAGAGAAAACGTGCTGGAACCGGTAACAGGTTTTGGGCTGCTTGAATCCGCCTCCCCGGCACTCGTCGCCGCTCGACTGCAACAGGAACAACCGCAGGCCATGGCCGCGATTCTCTCTCGACTGGCACCCTCCGCCTCGGCCGCCATCCTGAGGGAACTTCCTCATCCGCTCCAGGTGGACCTGCTCCGCCGGATCACGGAACTGGATCTCATTCCCGAAGCAGTGATCGACGAACTTGCCAGTTCCATGGAGCACTTTCTTCAGGCGGGCGACGCTGGCAGCACCGCCCGGTATGGCCTGGCGGCAGCCCACGCAATTCTCCAGGCCACCGATCCGTTACACCGCCACGACCTGATGGACCGTCTCGCCAAAGACCCCTCATCGGACCGTCCCAGTGGCAGCCAGCCGCCCACCCCCTGGTTGCAGGTGGATGCAGAGATCGGACACCGTCACTCCACCCTTCCCCATGATCACAGTGAAGAGGCGCAGCAATTTGTCATTCGCTTTGACGACCTGGCACTGCTCGATGACTCCTCCCTGGCAATCCTGATTCAAACCGCCGAACCCCAGTTGGTGCTGCTTGCCCTGGCCGGGGCGTCGCGTGAGTTCATCGACAGGATTCTCCAGCCACTCGACCAGCGGGAAAGCCGGATGCTGCAACGCCAGGTGGAAAAAATCGGGCCGCTCCAGCTGCAGGATATTACCCGTGCCCAGCAGGCTCTCGCCTCGCATGCCATTCAGCTGGCTTCTGACGGCAGAATCTCGATCCACAATCGACGTCGATTCGTGATGGCCTCGTGATCTGGCAAGCTGGGGAGTTCGGGGGACGCAGGAAAAACGAAGTCGCGATGGGCTGCTGGTTGACCTTGATCTGGCAACTGAATTCCGCGACAAGTAACGGCCATTTGAAGAAAAACACCTGGCCTTCACCTTGCCATGCCTGAACCATCCCCTGCCAATCAGCCCCGCCCCCAGCTGGGAGAAATCTCGTGGGACAAGCTCCCCGCCGGAGTGACCCCGGCAAACGAGACTCCTGCCGAAGCTGTCGCCGGGTCGATCTCGCTCGGTGTCTGCCTGGGAACCACGACCATCACCGGCGTGGAGGCCGGGCAACTTTGCATTGACCAGCTCGTGACGATGGACCAGTCAGCAGGGGACCACGTCGAAATCCTTCTTGACGGAGAACTCCGTGCCCGTGGCATCCTGGTCACGCTCAATGGCAATTTTGGTATCCGCATTACCGGTCTCGAGGACCCAGCACGCCAGTAAACCATGCAATTCAAATCACTCACCAGCCCCAGGTTCATGCTCCTGGCAGCCAGCTGCCTGTTGAGCAGCATCACTTGGACACCACTGTCCGCTCAGTTTCCGGGACTGGAGTCCGGTAGTGAGCAACCTCCCCGGGGACATGTCTCTCGGCCAATTCAGCCCCCTCGCGAAAAATCGGCTGCATCCAGCACGTCAGCCTCTGTGAGCGAATCGACTCGCCAGGCCGTCATCCGGGTTTCTGCAAGCATGGCAATTGTCCTGGCGGTTTTCTTCCTGGTCATCTGGTTCCTCCGCCGGTCACTCCCCCACCAGGCCCGGGTTCTCCCGCAGGAAGCCTTCGAGGTCCTGGGGACGGCACCCCTTTCTTCACGCCATACCATCCAGCTGATCAGGATCGGAAACCGCCTGCTGGTCGTTTCACTGGCGACCGGCGGAGCATCCAGCCTGGCCGAGATAAGTGACATCGAGGAAGTCGACCGACTGCTCTCGCTCTGCCAGGCAGGCAGGCAGCAGGGTCGGTCCGGGGCAGGGGGGGAGAGTTTCCAGCAGGTCCTGTCCGAGATAGGCATCAATCAGACCGGCACTCCCGCGACCAGACACGCCAGTTGACCGACGAGAATTCATGGACAAGACCATCTCCCCCCATTGCATGCGACCTGTTCCCCGCTCGATGCAGCGAGGAACACTGCTCGTCGTAACCCTCCTGGTGATCCTGGCAACACGTGGAGTTCCCGCTGAGCCACTCCCGGCAATCACACCATCGGAGCCTGTCGAGGGACTGATCACGGTGATGGAGGATCTGTCCGGTCCGGACACGGTGATGTCAGCACAGGGCTCTTCGATGGCGGAACAGTTACAGCAGATGACACGTCCCGAGGGAATCCTCTCCACGGTCAAGCTGCTCGTGATGCTGACAGTGGTCAGTCTGGCACCTGCCATCCTGCTGATGACCACCTGTTATGTGCGAGTGGTGATTGTGCTGGGGCTACTGCGACAGGCACTCGGCGCCCAACAACTTCCCTCTAACCAGGTACTGGCAGCTCTTGCCATGTTCATCACGCTGCTGGTCATGGGCCCGACCTGGAAACAGGTCTACCAGGACGGGATCGTTCCCTATTCCGAGGGGCAGGTCAGCCTGGCCGACGCCTTTGAAAAAGGAAAACAGCCGCTGGTCAGTTTCATGGGCCGCCAGATTGACCGGGCCGGGAACACGGAGGATGTTTGGCTGTTTTACCGGCACTTACCCGCCGAATCACTCAACGCGAGCGGTACCAGCGAGGTTCCTTTGCCGCAAAGCTACGACGAGGTTCCGATCCAGGTCCTGATGCCAGCTTTCCTGCTGAGCGAACTGAAAACTGCTTTCCTGATCGGCTTCCAGATCTACTTGCCATTCCTGATCCTTGACCTGATCGTGGCCACCGTGACTACCTCGATGGGGATGTTAATGCTTCCCCCCACGCTGCTCTCCCTGCCTTTCAAGTTGATGTTGTTCGTCCTTGTGGATGGCTGGCGATTGATCGTGGGAATGCTGCTGGATGGATTCAGCATGGCCGCCTGACGTGGCCACAAAGGAACAACATCGTGACCGAAAATGTAACTATTGAACTTGCCCAGCAGGCGATCACCATGACCCTGCTAATCGCCGCACCGGTGCTTATCGTGGGACTGGCAGTGGCACTGGCAGTAGGACTTTTCCAGGCGTTGACCCAGATCCAGGATCCGACCCTGGCAATGGTTCCCAAGATCCTGGCAATGCTGATCACGATCGGTATCTGCCTCCCCTGGCTGCTGACCCGCATGGTGGAGTATGCCCAGCAGGTAATCACGTCCATTCCGGGAAACCTGGGTGGCTAGCTGGCGGCCGGTCGCGGGGGGAGAGAGTCAAAAAACCATGATGTTTTCGATCCCGCTTCCACTGGCTGTCTTCCTGCTGGTCTTCGCACGCTTCGCTGCGCTGGTAGCCCTGGTGCCAGGCAACCAGCTGTTGCCACTGCCACTCCGGTTACGACTGGCCGCGGCGGCGCTGATGTCGATGTTGCTTACCCCGCTGCACCTGGCTTCCCTGGAAACCCCGCCCGGGGTCCTCGAGATGACCTGGATGGTAGGCCACGAGTTACTGATCGGGCTGGCCATCGGCACGGCCCTGCTGGTGGTCCTGGAGGGTTTGAAGCTGGCCGGCCAGCTGGTCAGCCAGCTGGCGGGAGTTTCCCCCCGTGGAATCCTTACCCTGGGGGGAGAGACGGGAAGTTCTCCCCATGGCCGCTTGATCCTGCTCTGCTCCCTGGCAACCTTGCTGGCAATGGGCGGGCACCGCCAGCTGGTCGAGGCGTCGCTGGAAAGCTATCAACACCTGCCGCCCGGGACCCCCCTGGCAACCCAGGATGCGCTGGCCACCGTGACCCGACTGCTCTCGGTCAGCTTCCTGATGGCACTGCGGATCAGCCTGCCTGTCGTGGCAGCACTGCTGGTCGGCTTGATCACGGCGGGCTGGATCAGCCGGGTACTTCCCCAGCTGAACATGATGGTGCTCGGCTGGCAACTGAATGCCGTGCTCGCGCTGGCGGTGCTGCTGCTGACCGTGGGGGGAATGGCATGGGTCTTTCAGAACCATGTCGACCTGGCGGTCGAGTACCTCGGACAACTCTGGACACCAAGTTAACCCCCCCGGAGCTTTCCCCGATTCATGGCAGACCTGTTTGAAGATCGCATCCACCCGGCAACCGCCAGGCAACGACGCCAGGCGCGGAGCGAGGGCCGTTCGCCGCGGAGTCAGGACCTGGCATCGGCCCTGGTCATGCTCACCGCACTGCTGGCGCTGTTGGTGATGGGGGGGAGTATTTCAGACCAACTGACCCAGGTCACGCGAGACCAGTTGCAGGGTCCGGCAAACGGACATGTGGATGCGGATTTCTCCATCGAAGCGGTCGTGCGACTCTGGAAGACACACCTCTCAACCCTGGGCCAGGTCCTGTTCCCGTTGCTTGGACTGATGGTACTGGCCGCCGTAGTGGCACATGCCGGCCAGATAGGCCTGCTCTTCCTGCCTGAACGGGTGCTACCCAGGATAAGTCACCTGAACCCGGCAGGCGGCCTGGAGAGAATCTTCTCGGTGGACAACGCCGGTCGCTGGTTGATGGGAATCGCCCGGATACTAGTGATCGTGAGCATCGCCAGCATCTCTCTCTGGAGCAGCCGATCCGAGCTCTCAGAAATGATCTCCAGCGGTCCTATCCCAATGACCTCTGCGCTTTTACATTTCCTGCTGCTGACGGCGATCCGGATCTGTGCCGGCCTGGTCCTGCTGGGATGTCTCGATTACGCCTGGCAGCGTTGGCGCTGGGAGCAGCAGATGAAGATGACCAGCGAGCAACTTCGAGAAGAACAGAAGCTGATGGAGGGACCTGAGAGGAAGAAGAAGTCCCCCCCGGTCGCCGCCAGTCACGAGACACTGTTAATCTGTTCCCCACACGGGCTGGCCGTGGAAATCTCTTATCACCGCGGGCAGGCGAGTGCCCCGGTCATCAAGCTCCGCGCCGAGGGGCCCGCTGCCCGGCAGGCAGAGCAACTGGCACGCGAGCAGGGTCGACCGCTTGTCCATGACGAGATGCTTGCCCGGCAACTCTACCGGACTTCATCGAACTCGGGGGAACCGATCAACCCGGCATGTTACCGTCAGGTTGCCCGGTACTGGAGCAGCTAGGCGGATTCATCCCCCACCGGCGTTTCCAGGTCGTAGCCGTAACATTCAAAGAACTCGCCCCAGCGATTCTTCACCTGCAGGCGGTCATGCTCCTGGAGCTGGTGACGGTTGACCTTGAAATCACGTTGGCTTTCAACGTACTGCTCCAGGTCCCTGCGGGCCGGTTCGATCTCACCCAGGCCCAGTTGCTCGTAGATGCGGAGCACCTCACCAAGCGGGTCTGCCACGAGATCCTCGTAGAGCAGATCACAGATCGACCCGGCAGGCAGGTTGGGACGTTGTCGTTGGAAGGCGGCGTACATCTGCTCCAGGCAGCTCAGGACATACTCGTCAAGTTCCCTGTGAGCAGGCGACTGCAGCCCCTGGACCATGTCGAGTGAACGCCAGAGTCGCTGGGTGGAGGGAAAGACCGAGTAGGGATCGCGAATGATGTGAATAAAACGAGCACCGGGGAATCGCTCCGCCAGCGCCTCGACACGTCCCAGGTGGGGCGGGGACTTGAGCACCACTGGCTTGCCCGGGTCCCGGCAGCTGACCACACGAATAAACTCCTCCAGGCCATCAAGCCAGCTTTCCCGATCCGCCGCTGAAAGCTGCTCACTGTCCAGGTACTCCATGTCGACGGCCGGCCGGTTGGGAAAGGCCATCCGCAGATAGGGACTGGGAAGCCCCAGGTTCAACAGCGCGAACTCATCCTCCTGGGGACGGAACCAGCCGGTCGGCACGTTGTCCTGTGGACGCTGTTTGGGGAGCATGAAGTTGCCAAAAGTGGTAAAGAACCATCCACTTAAAAGGCTGTGATGAGGAAGGAAACAGTCCAGCGTGCTGGGATAGGTGAATCGTGGATCGCGGACCAGGAGTTCATGAAGAAAGGTGGTTCCACTGCGCCAGTGCCCGATGATGAATATCGGAGGCATCACCTGGGTACGGGCAATACGGTGGCCATAGAGGCACTGCTGGACCATCCGCAGGATCGAGTTAAAGGGGGTCCAGAGGGTGATTGCGATCACCATCGGAAGCCGTAGCAGGTGCAGTTGAAAACGGTTACGGGCAAGCAGGGCGAGCCAGTCGGAAAAGAGCATCCCGTGCCAGAATCGTGAGCACCAGAACGGGTAACGGTTGGTTTTTTCTTGCCTCTCCGCCAACGTGTCACCTCACACGATCCGGGTATGGGGGCTGGCAAACGACTGCCGCCAGCAATTCTCTCGAACTTTCGATGATCGATCATAGTCCAGATACCCGGTTTTGGGCAGCGGTCAGCGCAGTAGCGAAAGTCCCCGCTGCCCGGGGATCAAATGATCTGGACAATTTAGTCCTATTTCGGTACTCTCCCGCCCTCTTTTAACGGTTTTTGGTTCCACCAGGGGGGGGACACCATGCGCGGCGCCCGAGGGGGCGCTGGATGACCATGTTTGAACGGATGCAATGGCGAGATTTGATATTCCCGGTGGGAATCGTCTCTGGCATTCTGGTGGTGCTGATACCGCTCCCACCTCTTGTCCTGGACGTGCTGCTGGCTGCCAACATCACGCTGGCCGTGATCGTGCTACTGACGACCATCCACGTGCGAACCCCGCTGGAATTCTCCATTTTCCCCTCCCTGCTTTTGGCCACGACCCTGGGACGACTGGTGCTGAACGTCGCTTCCACTCGCTTGATCCTGACACGGGCCGACACGGCGGGAGTAGACGCAGCAGGCGGCGTGATTCGCAGTTTTGGGGAATTCGTGACCGGCGACAGCCTGGTAG
>JAPYUD010000511.1:0-2946 GCA_029936215.1 Pirellulaceae bacterium
ATCATCAGCAGGTTAGCCACGATCCGCGGCAAGCGAAACCAGCGGAGGCGATCCGTGAAGATGATGGAAGTGACGCCGGCGAACAGCAAGAGGACCGGCGCTTGCATGTTACCCTGGGTGGTTCCCAACAGTGTCGCGCCAAGCGTGGTGAGCAGGACAATGGAGACCTGTAGCCATTTCTCCACCCGTGATGTGATCCTGGCTGTCATCTGGTGTCCTCGCTGAGGAGTACTTGCCCGTTATCCTCCGTGGTGACCCGAGGTCGTGGGAGTTGGAAGTATCGCCAGATTTCATCGGACCTGCAGTCAATCCAGATCGTGTCATCACCAAGCTGAGCCAGGGCTGCTTCCTCGCGGCTGCGTGTGCTGATCACAATCGGCCGGCTGCCTCGCCGGATCCTGCCAAGTTGTTTATGCCACCCTTCCTGCGAGAGTCCTCCTGCCGCTTCCAGGGTTGCCAGGCAGGATGCAACGTCCTGGACAAGTGCCCTGGACGGATGGGCGGACCAGTTGTGGACACTGTCACCGGCAAGCGACACGATCAACTCGCCCCTCTCATGCTGCCAGGCATCCTGGATCACGCTCATCGCCATGCTGGCAGCGAGTTCCACGTGGAGTCGATCGGTTGGATCTTCCAGGTCATGACCAAACAGGTCGAGCAGGACCACGAGCTGTTGCTGGTATCGCTGTTCGAACTGCTTGACCGCAGGCTTGCCGATACGTGCGGTGGTTCGCCAGTGGATCCAGCGGCGGCTGTCCCCGGTCCGCCAGGGACGAAGAGCGTAATAGTCTCCGTCCGCTCTTCCCTGTCGTGATCGTGTCTGGTTGTCCCCGGGGCGGTCGGTTTCCAGCAGGTTTTTCCAGGCCGCGGTTAACGTCCCGATGGCCGGTCCGACTCGTACAGTCTGGTCGACCTGGTGCCGGTGGCGTGCCTGCAGCAGTCCGAAAGGGAATCGAGTGCGGAGTTGCAGCGAGGGGAGCTGGTAAAGGCCTCGCTGGTCGATCAACCAGTGGTAACTTGCCGTGGAAGATTCTCCGGCTGCGACATACGGAATGAGTACCTCGACAGGGACCTGGCGCTGGCGAACAGGGTTCCGTCGACCGATGCGGTCTTCCACGGTCAGGCACCAGCTTCCCCGTCGCTGGCGCTGGTTGTGGACCGTTATTTCCACCCGGAATGGCTGCATGGCGCAGACCACGTCCGGAAGTTTCCGCTGGACTTCTAGTTCTCGCAGGCTGGTGATCACCATTCGCCAGTGCAACAGCCAGGGGCCGAGCAGCATCCCGGCCAGGATGATCAGGAGGTTTACTTCCCGCATCACGGCAGCAGTGACAATAAACAGGACAACGAGCAGGAAGTACCAGCCCTCCGCTGTCACGGAGACATTTCGTCGTCCGAACATGCAATTGCCCCCTGGGCTTAACCGGGTGTGGAAACCGAGTCTACGATTCCGTGAATGATTCCTTCCATCACGTTTCGTCGGGACCCCTGGACGAGTCCCTTCCCCACGACACGGTGGGAAAGGACCGGCACGGACAATCGCTTGATGTCGTCGGGGATGACATAGTCACGGTTTTCCAGCACGGCGAGGGCCTGGGCAGCCCGGTAGAGACTGATTGCCCCACGGGGGCTGACGCCTACCACCAACTCCTCGCTGTCGCGAGTTGCCGTGGTAATGTCCAGAACATACTCGTAAATCGAATCATCAACCCGGATCTCCCGAACGGCTGCCTGCAGTTCCCGGAGCTGGTCAATATCCAGTACCGGTTCAAGCTGGTCTACCGGTTGCCCCTGGCAGTGAGATTTCAGTACCTGTCGTTCCTCATCACGGCTGGGGTACCCCATCGGAATCCTCAGCAGGAATCGATCCAGCTGGTTTTCCGGAAGGCTGTAAGTTCCTTCAAACTCATGTGGATTCTGAGTTGCAATCACCATGAAAGGGGTTGGCAGGTCATGGGTGACTCCATCGACAGAGACCTGGCTCTCGCTCATCGCCTCCAGCAACGCACTCTGTGTACGGGGAGGTGCCCGGTTGATTTCATCCGCCATCACGATGTTGGCAAAAATCGGTCCCCGCTGGAAGACAAATTCCCCGGTCGACGAGTGGAAGACGCTACCACCGATAATGTCTGAGGGGAGCAGGTCCGGGGTGAACTGCAGGCGAGTGAACGAGCCGGAGAGGCTTCGCGCGACCGCCTTGCCCAGGAGTGTCTTGCCCACGCCTGGGACATCCTCCAGCAGCACGTGTTCTCCGGCCAGTAATCCAACCAGGCAGCCACGAATTGCCTCGGAGGTGCCCAGTACGACGCTGGAAATATTTTTTTCCAGTTGCTGGGCAAGGCCCTGTAGTTCAGTCGTTGCCATGATGCCGGCTTTTCCCTCTCCTGACAGGAAATTCATGTCAAATCCTATCGTAATCTTTCCCCGTGGGATTGTCTGCACGGCAGCCGAGGCAGGAACGTTCCGCTTGTTAGTTGGATTACCCTGCTCATACAATGAAGGTGCCCGCCATGGTTTGTACGTTGCCGGCGGGCAACCTGTTCCTGTTGTCGGTGCGATTGATGAAGTTTGTTTCACTAGACAGTTCAGCTGAGATGGAGTCGCTGGAATTCCTCCTTCCGGCAGCTTCCACACCCGAAAGTCCGCTCTCCGCGGAAATGCAGACGATCGGCCTGGACTCGGAAAGTCCTCTGCCTGACCTGGATTCTCTCACCCTTCAGGATGCAGCGACCGCTTCCCTGGTTGGAGATGCAGCCGCAGAAAACACGGGCGCAATGCGCGTGGGAGATTTCTGGCTGGAAGGGGATAGCATCATGTGTGCCTGCCCGGACTGCAGTGCACTGATCTCGATCCGTCACTGGCTGATGATCGCGGACTGTTGGCGATGCAATACCAGCGTGTTGATCAGTGAGCAGCAGGAACGTGAAATTCGACAACTCCTTGACC
>JAPYUD010000512.1:0-2190 GCA_029936215.1 Pirellulaceae bacterium
TGGTCACCATGGTCCACGGTGACAGAACCGCTCTTGAGCCCGGCGGCAATTTCTTCCAGGATCGCTGCGACTTTCTCGGTTTCCAGTTGGGACTGATAAGCGACGTCAATTCGATGGGATTGCTTTTCTGCCTTACGGTCCGCCTTGCGCTGTTGTTTCTGGAGTTTGCGGTCCTCTTTCGTCTTCTGCTTGAGTTCCTTTGCACTCGTTTGTTGCTTGGCCATGGTCTTTCTCCTTTGGACTCAGGGTGATTTGTATCGGCAGCATGACAGCCATCACGGCCGTGTCCCTAGCATTATAACAGGGCTCATTTCGCTTGCTCGGTGAAGGGAAAGAGTTCTTTCAATTCACCCTGACTTGGTTGCCTGCCATATTCGCAAATTTCAAAGGCCTCAGCGTATTTCACCTTTTTGCCCTCTTCCACACCGTACCAGCGGAGCAGGGTTTCGCGATAACGGTCGGCGATCCCACCCTGTCGCCGTTGCCAGCTGCGAACCAGTATCTCCTTGCGCGCGACCGGGTCATGAGCCATTCGTTGCCGTAGCGTCTCTTGCGTGCCCAGGGCCCCTCCGTCGTAGACCTGGGACTCGAGAGCGTCAATCGCATGAAGTTTCTTGTCAAAGACATCATCGATGGAAACGGCTACATCCGGTTTGAAGGGATACGGCTTGCTGAAACGGTCCGGATAAAAAAAGAAGACCGGGTTGCTTGTCAGCCGGGGGGTATCGGGGCAGAAGAACGGTACGGTTACCATGAAGGCGGAATCCTGGACCAGGATGCCCACATTACGGTGGTCCGGGTGGTAATCATTGGGTCGGTGGGAAAGGACAATGTCGGCTTTCCATTCCCGGATCAGCCGCGTGATTGTGCGACGATTATCCAGTGTCGGTAACAATTCGCCGTCATGAATATCCAGCACCTCGGTGGCGATTCCCATTCGCTTGGCCGCTTCCACCACCTCGGCCTTCCGTCGCTGGGCAAGTGGCCCGCCCGCCATCTGCCAGTGGCCGATGTCACCGTTGGTGACCGAGACAAATTTCACGTGGTGTCCCAACTGGGCCCACTTGATCGCCGTGCCTCCTGCCTGGAACTCGGCATCGTCCGGGTGAGCTCCAAAAGCAATGATCCGCAGCTTTCCATCTGCATCCTGGGCCGGTGCCCCTGTCGTGGCCAGCAGCAGGAGTCCCAGGGTGAGCAGGGTGGTAAAGGTAACTTGTTTCATCACGGCATCTCCTTGGTCGGAATGGGGGTTGGTTGTTTTAAGAAAAACGCATACTGGTACCGGCAGCGGTGTTCTAACGAGGATTGAGAATGTCAGAGAAATTGACGGTGCCGTCTGAATCGTGGTAACGGAAAGTGAGCGAGGGAGTTCCTTCAATTCTTTCTACGGTCGCCGAGAGGAACCCCCCCGTCACGTTGAGGTAGCGGTGGTACTCCTTGCGGTAATCCTCCTGTTGCCAGCCCCCGGCGTGCTTGTCACTGGCCGGCCCACAGGAGTACTCGCGGGTTCCCGTCCGCGGGTCGACGGACATGTATTGCCAGTGCCGGTCGCCACAGACGACCACCATGTTCTGCTGGCTGGCGATGAACTCGCGCAGCTCGTTTCCCTCGTTGGTGAAACCCTTGTTGGCGTGATTGTCGTTCTTGTTGTCCCGGTCGGGTCCCACCAGCGGTGTAGGACTGACCAGGACTTTGAAGGTTGCATCCGACTGCCGGACCGTACGCTTGAACCATTCCTTTTGTTTCTCCCCCCAGATGGTCTTGGCCGGTCCATCGGGGTCGGTGTTGGCGCTACGAAAATCACGCCCCTCGACCATCCAGATTTGCAAGTCCTGGCCCCAGCGGCGGGTGCGGTAAGTACTGCGGCCCATCGGAACCTGATGACGAAAGATCTCCAGACCCCGGACAAAGGTGAACTCGTGCATGTACTTCGTCTGCATGGTTGGCCAGCAGTCGTTGACCCAGCTGTCATGATCGTCCTTGATGAAGTAACTCGACACCTGCCTGTGAAAGAGGACATTCGTGGGGAGGCTGTAGGTGCGTTGCCAGTGGTAATGGGCAAGAGCTTCCGTCTTGGCCAGTCGGTCGTAGTAGATGATGTCCCCCGTGTGGACAAAGAAGTTTGGTTTGAGCGTGAGCATCGCCGGATAGATATCGTAACCCTGTTCATCATAGAGGTCGTTGTAGTCG
>JAPYUD010000512.1:2200-2933 GCA_029936215.1 Pirellulaceae bacterium
CGTGCCGGATTCTTGGCCGGCGGCGCGGTCTGGAAACTCCCTTCGAGGGAATGGCCAGTCTCCCTGTTCGGAGAGCTTTGTGTGTCGATCCGGATGTCGTATGTGGTACCGGGAGTTAGTTTCCTGAGCTGGAACTGCTGGGTGAAATCCTCTCCTGGGTCGACTGCTTCCCAGGAGGTCTGTTGCCACTTCTCGACTCCCCGGGGCCGGAACAATACACGCACCTGTCCAGCTGTTCCGGGGACTGCATCCCGTATATCCGAGACCGTGACGTCATTGGGATAGATAATCTCCTCGACCGCTCTTTTCCGTCTCCCCTGGCTGTTCTCCGCATAACGGATCTCTACCATTGGCAGGTCCAGCCCGTTACGTTCGGGGCGAAGCGAGAGCCGAGTCCATACAATTGCCGTGGTGGAGGTGACTTCTCCTACCTTGAAACCTGTCGCCTGGTACGGTCCCTCCGCGTGGCAGGGGGGCAACAGGCTTGCAAGTAGCAGGAAGGCAGGAAGGAAAGCAGGGCAGGGGGAGATTTGTTTGTACATGAAAGTCAGCCCTCGCAGGATATCGTCGTGCTATATGGATACCGGTACTGAACGATATAATGGCATCTGGTGGCCTGGCCTTCTAGCCTACAAAAACAACTTCCATGATGAAATTTTCGCTCGACAAATCTCACCAGTTACAGGCCCGTGCAAACCAGTCGCTTGGCGGCGGAGTGGGGCACGATCTGCGG
>JAPYUD010000513.1:0-2929 GCA_029936215.1 Pirellulaceae bacterium
GCGCAGGTGGGCATGTTCGATAAGCAGCCTCTGCCGGGCAAGTGGCAGGGCCATGCCCGGATCAATCATGTAAATAACGCTCTCCTCCCCCGCAGCCCCGGACACCTCCTGGTAGAACTGCAGGGCATCGCCATCCTTATCGAGTAGGTCATGGCGAATCCCGGCAGGTCCGGACTGGTTGGCCGCGAAGCGGCTCCGGAAGACAGACTTGTCGACGAGCGTGGCTGCACCGTAGGTTGCAGGAATGATAACGAGCAACAGCAGGAATGTTGCTCCCGAGTAGCGAGCCATTCTGTCCCCCGAACGGATCACCTCGCTGGCTCGCACGACCAGCAGTGGGAGCACGGCCAGGGCCGCGGGGCGCAGCAGGCGGGCATCCATGTGAATGGCACCGCCTGAGAGGATGAGTCCTGTGAGCACGAGTGTAAAAACAAGCAAATGAACGACGAGTACCTTTTCAGCCATGCTCCTTGACCGCTCGCTGCCAACGGCAACTGCTGGGAGTTGACGGCGCCGTGAATGGACCAGCAGCCAGGCGACGACTCCCAGGGTAACCGGTGAGACCAGGGCGATCTGCCCACCCTGGATTCCCCCACCGATTCCTGGAAGGAAATTCCGACCCGGCTGGATCGCCAGGAAACGGACGAGCGATTCCAGGTCGGACATGGCAAATGTCCAGGCACCTGGGCCCCAGGCCAGGGCAGCCCATTGCCACTGCCCACTACTGGTTGCAGGGTTGCCGGTCGGAAGTTGTCCGCCGAGCAGGATTATGGCACTGGCAACGACAGCGGCAGCAGTCCAGCAGCCGAGGCGGGACAGGCTTGTCTGGCGTGTACGTACCATTAACAGCCAGCAGGAGCCGATACCAAGGGCGGAAATCCCAGCACTGTACTTGAGGAGCACCAGGCAGGGAGTCGCCAGGCCAGCGAGGATGGCGAGATGGAGTCCACCCTCACGTCTCTCGAGGGCAGACAGGTTAAGCAGGATGACAACAGGAAAAAGGGACCAGTACATCAGCTCACCACCCTCGTAGAGGTAACCGGCCACGTGGCAGTACCGGAACAGGAGAAGCGAGAGGACAAGCCAGGGGAGTAATCGTTCGCTGACAAGACGGCGAAAAAGGAATGTCCAGCCAAGGACTCCAACCGACCAGAAGAAGAGATAGCTGAATTGAACGGACCGCCCCCAGTTCAGGCCAGTCTGTTTTCCAAGCATCGCCGGAATACTATACGACGGGGGCCACCAGGTAATGCGACGGATCCGGTCCTGCGAAAGATCATCAGGATCGACATCGACGAGCTGGTGAAAGCGATCGCTTCGGCCCAGCTGGTATTGTTCTGCCGCCAGGATGCAGGTTCCCGCATCCGTGTCCAGGTTTGGTCGCTGCACGATGGCAGCGGCGATAGACAGAAATCCTGTCAGCACGACAAGGAACCAAGCCACCCTGGTCCCATTGAAATCACCACTCCCTGGATCAGGATGGTTCGATGGGTTCATGCCGGCAAGTCGTCAAGTGACGGAAACCACAACGGGATCCGGGGAAAGAGGGCCTGTGCGGTTTCCGAGGCAATTCGGGTGGATGGAATGATCTGCTCCTGCTTGATTGCCTGTGAGATATTGCACTGGCCAAGCAGCAGTTGAGAGAGAACGCCGGCCGAACAGCTCAGGTAGCTTCGCCCAAGCTTGCCATGGAGCAACCGGGTGCTTCGTTGGTTACAGACAATCTGGAACCGTTCCGTCCCAAGGTTTATTCCCAGCTCACAGGGGAAACCGAGATTGGCATCTCTCACGCGCTGCCGGAAGCTGCTTCGGATATGACGAGTGAATTCAAGTGGATCGAATACTTTTACCATCGTCACCTCCAGCCCCGGTGTGGCCAGCGAAACTCGTTCGCCCCCGGACTGGAGAACAATCTTGTGCAGGACGTCATCTGCCTGGGCATCGATCGTTACATGCTTGTCCTGGTGCTCAATGACGTCACTGCAAATTCGCTGCAGGAGCTGATTCCGTACATCCGCTCTTCCCTGGTCTACCATCAGCTCGACCACACGACCGCTCTTGACCACCGCGTAGCCAATAATCGAATGGAGTGACGCTCCCAGGGCAATTTTTTCGCTGCTCTCCAGGGCGACGTAGATCTGGTCAAAAGCCCGGCGATTGAAGAGCCATCGCCAGGCCGCTTCTGTCCGTATGTGGGCTCCATAGCAGGATCCTGTATTCAGCTGGTAGATCCGCATCAGGGCATCCTGTTCCACGTGCCGCCAGAGTCGGATATTAAGTTGCTTCAAGGGCTCATTGAGCGGATTGACTGCCCGTTCTGCTTCCTGCTGCCGTTGCTTCCCGATCAGGTGGGAGAGTATCTCGTGCGCACCGGCTACTGATTTCACCGGGGTGGTACAGAGTGACCAGCCCAGGTGGGCATAAAAATGAGGAATCGTGGTTCGCAGAACACCGACAGTGGAACCGTTGAGCTGCATTTGCTGCTCGACAGCCCCCAGAAGTGCCGTTCCTACACCGTGTCCACGGACTTCGGGGATCGTTCCCATTTCGGTGAGGTAGGAAACAGGGAGCTGCTGATCCCCAAACTGAATCTCACGATCGATAACCCGGGAATGGGCAATGATGATTGACCCACGCCGAACCAGCAGGCGGTTCGAGGGTTCGTATGTCGGGTTATCCAGCTGGTTGTTGAAGTCAGCAGCCGCAACAGGGGCCTTGAAGACGTTCGACAGGAAATGATGAATGGCGGGATGATCCCCGGCACAAGCCGGCATGATTTTGCCGACAGGTGAGTTAATCTCTAGCGGGGTTTTTTGTGTGAGTTGCCGGACGAGAGGCTTCCGTTGCTCCGTCCCTGCAACACGGGAACCCATGGATGCCATGGAACAGAATCCCTTCTATTTTGTCTGCTGCGATCCGTCTTCACTCC
>JAPYUD010000514.1:0-2929 GCA_029936215.1 Pirellulaceae bacterium
CGCGGCAGACAGCCAGGGTGCCAGTGCGGGCAGGTCCAGCGACGGACATTCCTGGCGGATATTGGCATGGGGTTCACCGGAATGGCGCTGGCCTCAATGCTGGCGGGTGAACCGCGAGCAGGGGCGGCCGAAGAGCCGTGGCGTCCGCCCAGCGGAGAGCCGCACCACCCGCCGCGGGCCAAGAGCGTTATCTGGGTTTTTCTTTCCGGCGGGTACAGCCAGATGGAGACCTTTGATCCGAAGCCGGCACTCAACAAGTATGCAGGCAAGACCTTCAAGCAGACTCCCTTCGAGAACCCGCTGGAATCACCGCTGCATGACAAGCGAAGTCGCTCGGTGGTCGAGAAGGTTCGTGAGAAGTACTCGACCATCTTCCCGATGCAGATTGGCTACGGAAAACATGGCCAGAGTGGCATCGAGGTCACTGACTGGTGGCCGCACCTGGCGACCTGCGTGGATGAGATCTCGTTCGTTCGCAACATGTGGTCGACCGACAATGACCATGCTGCCGAGAACCAGATTCATACTGGTAGGCACATGCTGGACGAGACACAGCCAAGTGTCGGGTCCTGGGTCAGCTATGGCCTGGGGGCAATCAACGAGAACCTGCCCCGCTTCGTCGTCCTGGGTGGTCCCACCCGTGCTGACACGCGGGAATCCTTCCAGTCCCATTACCTGGGGCCGCAGTATGCCGGTGTGCCGCTGTCACTTGATCCGAAAAACCCGCTTCCCTATGGAACGCGGGGCAGTGATGTGCTTGCCGCCGAGCAGCAGAATGAATTCAAGTTGATCGGCAGACTGAATGAGCTTTCCCGGGTTGAATACCCGGATGACCCGGCCTTGGTGGCCCGTATCCGGGCCTACGAACTCGCCTACCGGATGCAGACCGCCGTTCCTGAAGCGATTGGTACAACCGGTGAGACGGAGTCCACCGAGCAGATGTATGGAATCGACAAGGATTCCACCCGGGTCGCGGGTCAGCGGTTTCTGGCAGCCCGCCGGATGGTGGAGCGGGGAGTCCGTTTTGTGCAGGTTTACCCGACCGCCTACGGGAGGTGGGATTCCCACCAGAATCTCAAGACTTTGCACGCCCAGATGTCCGAGAAAGTGGACAAGCCGATTGCCGGGCTGATCAAGGATCTCAAGCAGCGGGGCCTGATGGATGACGTGCTGGTGGTGTTCTGCACCGAGTTTGGTCGAACACCGGCGATTGAAACCCGTGGGACAAACAAGGATGGACGGGATCATCATCCGCATGGATTTACCGTCTGGCTGGCGGGGGCCGGGGTAAAACGCGGATACGTGCATGGTGCCACGGATGAACTGGGATTCCATGCCATTGAACCGGGACATTATGTCACCGACCTGCATGCGACGGTGCTGGACCTGATGGGACTCGATGGCCACAGGCTCGAGGTGCCGGGCCGAAAGCGTCTGGATATCGACCACGGCGAGCCGATCCGTGATATTTACTCGTAGTCGGCGACTCTTCATCCCCCGGGTATTATGTCCCTTGATCGATTCTCTGTTGCCGATCGTGTGGTGATTGTCACCGGTGCCACGCGTGGTATCGGCAGGGCGGTGGCCGAGGGCTTCCTGGCAGCCGGTGCAAAAGTGGCCCTGGTGGGACGAAGCGAGTCGATTCTCGAGCAGCTTGAAGCTGGCCAGGCAGGCATTGCCATTCGCGCGGATGTTTCTTCTGCAGAAGACCGCCAGCGGATCTGCCAGCAGACCCGGGAACAGCTTGGCGCGATCGATGTGCTGGTCAACAACGCCGGTATCACACGCAGCGGGGAGGGGGAGTACCTGGAGGAGGACTGGGATGCCACGCTGGATGTTAATCTCAAGGCCCCTTTTTTTCTTTCCCAGCTGGTGGCACAGGGGATGCGCGACCAACAGGGAGGGTCGATCGTGAATGTCGGTAGTATCGGGGCCCGCGTGGGGATGCCGGACAATCCTGCCTACCAGGCGTCCAAGGGGGGCCTGCTGCAGCTTACCCGCGCCATGGCACGTGACTGGGCCGTTTGGAACGTGCGGGTGAACCAGGTGAATCCTGGTTACATTCATACCGAAATGTCCGCAGCAAGTTATGCGGATCCGGAAAAACGAGAGGAGAGAGCCGAGCGTACCATGCTGGGCCGCTGGGGCACTCCGGACGACCTGGTGGGAGCCTGCCTTTTCCTTGCCTCCGCTGCATCCTCTTATATGACCGGTACAGATATCAACGTCGATGGCGGCTGGACTGCCAAGGGAATGTAGGGAATCGGATAATTTCACTCTGTCAGGGAGTCGGTGGTATAATGGCGTTGTGAGCTATCCAGGGGGCAGAGGAATAAACGAGGGTGAGTTGATGAGAAAAAGGCGTTGCTTTGTCCTCGCAGCGGTGCTCCTTGCCATCGGGGTGGTGATCCTGATCCCCCGGCAGGATGTGGCAGAAACACCTGATCCGGGATCTTCCGGGGTGATCCGTGTCAGCAAGGAGACAACCCACATCAGCGGGCCGCTGAAAAAGAACGGAAATGTCGACTACCTGGCAGCAATCAACAAGGAGAAAAGCAGGGGGGTGACCTCCGCAAATAACGCGGGCGTCCCGATCTGGCAGGCTTTCGGCCGCCAGGAACTGGTGCCGGAGTTGGTGGACGAGTTCTTTCGCCGGCTTGGCATGACGCCGCCACCGGAGAACGGGGAATACTACATCGAACTGGCTGATTTCCTCGAGAAAGAACACCTCGCCAACGGCGGTGAGGATACCGTTGTTGCGATCTCCGTGGTGCGGGACAAGGCCACGAGGGTTTTCGACGAGATCATGTCGGGGCCCTGGTCTCAAAAGAAGTATCCCCAGGTGGTCCGCTGGCTGAAACGGAACGAACGGACGCTCAAGCTGGCGCATGAGGCGAGTCGCCGAACGCACTATTACATGCCCTATCTC
>JAPYUD010000515.1:0-2922 GCA_029936215.1 Pirellulaceae bacterium
GTCGTCTGCTCCTTATCCGTGCGAAGGAGCACCACGTTTCCATCACTTGCCGAGAGGTAGGTGGCCTGGATCGTGAATTTCCCGGATATATCCTTCCATGTCCTGGGCGATTCCGGTCGCTGGGCGTCAACCCGGGAACTGGAAGCGCAGCAACCAAGCAGCAGCAGTAGGGTAAAGACCAGGCGTTTCATGATTTTAACTCCAACGATCATTGTAGCTGCCAGCAGGCCGCTTCACGTAACAGAAGAGTTTACTCTTTGTGTAAAGCCTGCCGGATTTTTTCCAGCATCCGCTGTTCGGAGGGACCGGAGAACGAGTAGGTCTGCTCGTAACCGCCGCGGTCGGTGAAGATCCGGTCACCACCGATATAGCCCATGCCACAGTCGCCATAACCCGCCACGCAAATGAAGCGGCCCGGATGCATCTGCTGGGCGGCCAACTGGTACTGGACGAAAGGTTCACCCGGCAGGTGAAGAAGCTGCACGTGTCCGATCGAGAGACAGCTGATCTCGACGGGCTTGCCAGCCTCGTTGCGATCCAGCCAGGCCAACGCGATGGCGGCCTTCCGTCGAATGGACTCTTTCACCTCATCGTCCGCCAGGATCTGCTCGTTCGCCTCACGACTAAAAGCGGCATCCTCCCGCCGGTTGAGTGTCAGCGGAACGACCGACCATTGAAGTTGCTCTATTCCCAGCCGCACTCGCTGCGGGCTGGCCATGCTTTTCTCAATCCCCTGCTGCAAACGACCGGTCAGCTGCTGCCGCGCCTCGACCGAACCGTCGTTGTACTTCCCCATCGCCACGTCCCCGCCACAGCCGGTGAAGTACAGATGGAAGGCACCTGTTTTCTCTTCCAGGTTCTTGCGGATGATCCCCGGAATGTCGTAACTGGCACGACCGTCCCCGTAAAAGCTCATCGGGTGCGTGGCGTAATAATGAAGATAGACAACTGCCTGCTGCCTCTGAAAAAGTCCTACCGTGCGGACCACCGGATCAATCGTCCCCTCGGGAAGCTCCCTCAGCTCCGGCGACCCTTTGGTGCTGCTACTACGACCCTGGATAGAGCCATCCGCTTTCTCCAGGCGGCGACTGGAGGCAACTCGCTCGACGGTCGCCTTGCCGCTGGCAAGGTGCGTGATCTGCTGCTGGTCGCCTCTGCACTCGCGAAGGGCACCTGCAATCCTGCGGCCCGTTTCCGACAGGTACTCGGCCGTGGCAACGCGCCGCGGGTCGTTCTTGTCCAGCTGCAGGCGCTGGGCAGCAGTCGAGATGGCGGGTGCCGAATGCTGGTGCACCGCATGAACAAAGACGCTCTGCGGGGACACCGACGCTGCCTCGGCAATCACCTCGCGAAGGAAATCATAGGACTCGTTATGGACTTCCATCCAGTCCAGGGTGCAGAGCACCACGCGCTGCCGGCCGTCGTCCAGCAGCAGGCCGCGTGCCAGCAGCGGGTGCTCGGTCGTCGTCAGCGGGGGAATGAACCCCAGCCCCACGGGCCGACCCAGCGGGGGGGTGATATCCACCGAGAAAGTCGACACCTGGAGCGTGGCGGCATCAGTCGTGACGGGAGGTAACATCGAAAGCCCCAGCAACAGGGAAAGTATCAAAGAGTACTGGTTCATGGAATTCTTGATCCCGATCCTTCCGTCCGTGAGGAGAAAGTAGGCGAGGACTTCCTGCCCAACATTATAAACACCTCCAGCAGCTCCGGCGCGGTGCAGCATGGTGATGGCTTCTGCTGCGGCTGACAGCTGCCGCACCACCCAACAGTGGGGTACAAAAACAGCCCTCACCGCCAGTTATCCTCTGGCCGGTAATAAATTACTGTTGAGATTGCCGATACAGACGAGTAGGTTAATCAATAGGAAGCCCCTAACGACCCGGGAATGTAATCGTGGTTCCTCGTCACCAGACATTCACACGGCGAACGATGATCCAGGCCGGTTCGACCGGAATCCTGGGCCTGGGAATGAACCACCTGACTGCACTGCAGGCGGCCGAGGCGGTAGGACAACCCGCCACCGGCACAGCCCGCTCGGTCATTTTCGTATTCCTTTCTGGGGGCCTGACACAGCACGACAGCTTCGATCCCAAGCCGGATGCCCCGGCAGATATCCGTGGCGAGTTCAACCCGATAGCCACCCGCACACCCGGCCTTCAGATCTGTGAACACCTGCCAGGGCTGGCAGAGCGAAGTGACAAATGGAGCGTGATCCGCTCGCTCGGCACCCCCTACAACGGACATTCCGAGGGCCACATGTGCCTGCTCTCGGGACGGACGCCATTGCCACTGGCCTTCAACGGCAGCAAGCCCCAGGATACCGACTGGCCCTCGATCGCCTCGATCGTGGGTGATGCCCTGCCCCCTCGCAACAATAACCTGCCCCCGGCCGTGGCCCTGCCGGAACGCCTGGTTCATCGAACAGGACGGGTCATCCCCGGACAGTTCGGCGGACAGATGGGGCACCGCCGTGACCCCTGGTTCATCGAGGCCTCCCCTTTCAACGCAACGTCCTATGGTGCCTACCCCGATTACGAATTCCACTTTGTACGGGGACGGGAAAAGAACGAGGAGCTGAAATTCCAGGCGCCGAACCTGAGCCTTCCCGAGGGACTCAGCCGGAATCGGCTGGCGTCACGTTCCGAGCTTCGACAGCTGCTCGAGCGACAACGGGTCAGCCTCGATCGGGCTGCGGCAATCGAGTCATTCGATAATAATCGGCAGGCCGCCATCTCCCTGCTCACCGAACCCAGGGTGCAAAGCGCCTTTGATGTCCATGGCGTGGACGACAAGACCCAGGAGCGATATGGAAAGAACGCTTTTGGCTGGTCGCTGCTGATGGCCCGGCAACTAGTCGAGGCGGGTATCAACCTGGTGCAGGTCAACCGGGGGAACAATGAAAGCTGGGACACACACGAC
>JAPYUD010000516.1:0-2913 GCA_029936215.1 Pirellulaceae bacterium
CATGGACATGCTCAGCTTCAGCAAGAAGCGGAATCCCGGTGTGACTGACATGGATGTGGTGGTGATGGTCAATGAGTCGATGGAGATGATGGCCGCCCGGGCGGATGAGGAAGGTGTTGCCCTGGTGTTGCAAAAGGTTCCCGCGACGCTCGTATGCCATGGGGATGCTGCTGCCCTCCAGCATGCGCTGCTTAACGTGATTGCGAATGGAATCGATGCTGCAAAAGACAGGGAAGGTGGCAGTGTTGAGGTTTCGGTGGCTTGTGATCTGGAACTGGGGGTTGTCGAGGTGACCGTGACCGACAATGGAGTCGGCATGAACGCGGAGGAGTGTGGGCAGGCGTTCTCGCTTTTCTATTCAAACAAGGGGCACCATGGGACCGGGCTCGGGCTTGCAGTGAGTGACAAGATTCTTCGTGAACACGGTGGGACGATCCAGATTGAGAGCACGCCGGGCGAGGGTTCGCAGTTTGTGCTCCACTGGCCCATCGATGCAGGTGAGTCAGGCTAAACGCTGCTCGCCGACGAAGGGGTTGAATTTCTTTTCATGGCCGACGGTTGTGGCAGGACCATGGCCAGGCAAGACGATGGTGTCGTCCGGCAGGGTGAAAAGCTGTTCCCGGATGGATCGTACCAGTGTATCGAAGTCGCCATCGGGGAAATCGACCCGGCCGACACTGCCCTGGAAAAGGACGTCCCCCGATATCACCATCGCGGGATCGTTGTCGAGAAACAGGAAGGATACGTGTCCCTGGCTATGGCCTGGAGTGTCGCGAACTTCCAGGGTGAAGCCCGCAGCCTCGACGGTTTCGCCATGGACAACGCAGCGATCAGCAGGAGGTGTGGTGACCGGCATGCCATAACCGGCCGAAAGGTTGAGTTCCGCGTTGACAAGCTTTTCCGCATCCCCCTGCCCGACCACGATCGGACACTCGGGCCACCGCTGCTTCAGAGCGGCAACTCCCCCAATGTGATCGGCATGCCCGTGGGTGATAAGGATCATCGACGGTTGCAGGTCCTCTGCGTCAAGTGCCTCGATTATGTCGCCTGGTTGAAGTCCCGGATCAAATACCAGGCAACGCCCCGTTTCAGCGCCGTAGGCGATGAAAGTGTTCTGGGAGAACATCTCGGAAATAATGACCAGGAATTCGGGGGCAGGCATGGGTTAATTCCGGGGATCGCTGTTAATTTACGCAAGCTGCCAAGGATATGCCGAGGCCACTGCCCATCTTGTTGCGCGTTGATCCATCTGGATAAGCAGTTACGGCAACGCGCCTGATTGTAAACGAACGGCAAACGAATTGGCGATACTGATCAAGGTGGGCGCCTCTGATAATAAAAGCGGTGTTCGCTCCGAGACTTTCGTTACTCGGAATTACACTGGGAATAATTCGAAATCACGCCCCGTCATTTCTCGCTCACCTCCCCGAGCCGTGGTTTCCCGACAGGAGAAATTTGACATGCATCGCAATTTTCGCAAACTGGTCGCTGTAATGGGAATACTGGCTGGATTTCTCGTCGCCAGTAACAAAATTAATACACTCGTTGATGCCCAGGAAGGCGATTTGCCGGTAAAAGTGGCCGATGCAAAGATCAATGTAAACGAAGAACCCCCCCACCCCATCGACCCGGCGATCAAACTGGCCCAAGAAGGCCGCGGCCGCTGCATCAAGGATATCACCGATTACACGGCAACCCTGGTTCGCCGCGAACGAGTCAACGGGGAACTTAATGACCACGAGTATATTTTTGCGAAGGTGCGAAATCGTAACGACGCTGGCGACAAGGTTGTCCCCTTCAGTTGTTACATGTATTTCCTGAAACCGTACGCGGTCAAAGGCCGGGAATTGGTCTACACCGAGGGTGCGAACGAGGGGAAATTTTGTGTGCACGAGGGAGGGGCCAAGGCCGTTCTTCCCAACCTCTGGTTGAAGCCAGATGGCCCCCTTGCGATGCAGGGTCAGCGGTACCCGATGACAAAGTTCGGTATCCAGAACCTGGTCGACCAGATGATCGTGCGAGCAGAGCAAGATCGCAAGCACGGCGAATGCAAGGTGACCTTCCGAAAGGGAGCCCAGATCAACGGTCGCAAGTGTACGCTGGTCCAGATCTTCCATCCGGAACGACGGCCGCACTTTGATTTCCATGTTGCCCAGATATTCATCGATGACGAATTGAAGCTGCCGGTCCGCTATGCGGCCTACGACTGGCCCTCCAAGGAAGGAAGCCGTCCCCAGCTTCTGGAGGAATACACCTGGGTCAATATCAAGGTAAATGTGGGACTGGAAAACAAGGATTTCGACCCCACCAACGAGAATTATAATTTCAAAAACTAGCCGGTGGTAAATTTCGAAAGCCGCCTGTCAACAACGATGGAGCAAGACAATGCGTTATCTGAAAATGGCAATCATGCTGGGAGTCCTGGGATTCGCCGGATGCGGAATGGGGCGGGACGACACTCCCCCCCCAGAGGTCAACCTGGACGTGAGCGATATCGAAATAGAGATCGGTGAACCTTTTATTCCGGAGGGAATAACTGGTGATCCGATCCTGGAATTGGGCGAATAGAGCTGGCCCTTCTGGAGCTGAAAAGAGACCCCGGTGAACACCGGGGTTTCTTTATGCGCACGTGGAAAAAAAGGCACGCAGGAACTGGCCCGCCTGCTGATAAACCCCCGGTTCACGGCTTTCAAGTGGCCCAGCGACGTTGAGCAGTTGGATTGAATTGTCCCGGGGCCAGGGAAAACAGGGAATCAATGGCACGAGTGCTGGTCACCCTCTCCACCTGGACCACCAGGAGGGCTCCCTGAGGAGATATTCAGTCGAAATAGGGCCGTCTTCTGCACGCCGTCCGCGTGGACACCAGCCTGCATGGGGGATTCCAAATTCCAGGGCGACATCGAGCGCCGCGCG
>JAPYUD010000517.1:0-2908 GCA_029936215.1 Pirellulaceae bacterium
AATCTGCACACCCCTGTATCAAATTCTGTTCGATCCTGTTACATCCGTCGACCTGTTTATCTTCGGCCCCTTCTGCTGCTATAGAAGCACCCATCCCTGTTTACTCCGCGAAACCGACGCCTGGCAGAGTTTCATTACAGGTTTGGCACGCGAGTTGCAATTGTTCTTTCTCCATGCGGCAGGGAATTCTCCCAGCGGGTCGTGTGATCTCTTGATGGGGCATTATCAGCAGAGAGGTACTTACCATGTTTAAACGAAAATCATCCTCCTTGTTCCTGTTCGCAGCCATGATCTTCGGATCCCTGTTCGCTGCCCAGCAGGCCCAGGCACACGCTTGTGTCGAGGCACTCATCCTCCGAAGCCCGGAGGTGGTCTATACTGGCGAAACTTTCCCGGTAACTGTGGGAATGTTCAATTGCGGCGGCTGTGATACGGCGGTCAACGTGGACCTGTTCCTCGTCCGCAATAGCGGCCGCATTCACATCGGCGAGGCGCAGACGCGATTGCGGATGGACACTCGCGATATCCTGCGGGTGCGGTGCACGGTCCCCCGCGACATTCGTTCGGGACGTTACAGCCTGGTGATGGCTGCCAGGACACCATCTGGTTACATGGACCTGGACCGTCGCAGGATCCTGGTCCTTGACCACGACGTGCGTCGGCGTTCCCGCGACCTGGACCTGGTGATCGACCATGTCCTGGATTCTCACGCGGACTCGCTCGACGAGGATGGCCTGGCCGACATGGTGAATGACATCATGAGTGCCGAGGTCGGTGAAGGTGAGCTCGGGGCACAACGACCCCAGGCAGTTCCTCTTGAATTCACCGGGAAAATCGTCAAGGTCACCAAAAAGAACGGCAAGATCGTTGAGATTCGGGTCGAAAACGCTCAAACCGTTACCGAGACCTTCGTCTGTGATGGAAACACCGTTTTTGTTGACGGCGAGGTTTTCGATGGTGACCGGGTGAAAGTCACCTACAAGAAGAAGGGCACAAAGAAACTCGCCACGAAAGTGGATAAAGTCTAGCCCTCCACGTGGATGGGATAGGACCTCTGGCCGGCGCCTCGAATGCGGGGCGCCGGCCTTTTTTGCGCCAAACTGCCAACATTCACTCCAGGATCGCGTCGTAGACCAGCGGCTTGGTTGCCTTTTCAAGCTGCGAGCTGAATGGGGACCGCTGGCTGAGCACAACCACTGCCAGTTCATCCTTCTTGGAAGTCCAGAAATGGGTGCTCGCCGCTCCCCCCGGTGAACGAGAAAGAAACAAGTAAGCTGCGAAACTGCCTCCCTCTTGTTCGGCCGCTGTTATCTCTTATCCTATTACCGAGCTGAGCATCGCCTCAGCCAACCGGAAATCTCGAAGAAACAACCAGGGAGTGCCGATCATGAAGAACCGTTCAATCTGCATCGCCGCCACGATCGTGCTGGGAATGGCCATTACTGTTCTGCAGGCAGAAGAGACCCAGCCGGTGCGAATGGGAAGCGGGCTGATGACCTTTGATACGGTACCTGGCTGGGGGCTTCGCCCTGATGGCACGTCCGCGCTGGGGCCAACCCATGGTGCAGTCGTGGTTGACAAGGAAGGCAATGTTTATACGAGTGCCGACAAGGGAGTCGTCGTCTTCTCGCCCGACGGCAAGGTGATCCAGGAGTACCTTGGTGACAAGTATTCCAAGCTCCATGACATGGAAATTCGTAGTGAGGGCGATGCTGAATTCATTTACGGAGCACGCAACGCGAATGCCGAGGGGATCAAGTTTGATGCTCATAGTGGCGAGATCGTTCTGAAGCTGCCATTTCCCGAGGAATCCGGGCTCAAGCTCACCAAGTTCAATCCGACAGCGATCACTGTTTCTGCCAACGGCGATATCTTCCTGTCGGACGGTTATGCCAGTAACCATATCTTCCGGTTCGACAAGACGGGCAAGTACCTGATGCATTTTGGCACCAAGGGTAACGAGCTGAAGCAGTTCAACACGGCCCATGGCATGACCCTCGATACACGGTATGATCCTCCCCGCCTGCTGGTCTGTGACCGTAACCACCAGCCCAAGGGCCGCCTGCTTCATTACAGCCTCGAGGGCGAGTTCATGGCGGTCGTGATCACGGGCCTGGGAATGCCGACCTCGGCCTCCGTCCAGGGAGACTATGTCTCGGTACCCGACCTGCATGGCCGGGTCGTGATCCTGGATAAATCGAACACGATCTGTGCCGTCCTGGGCCACAACAACGATCCCGGCAAGGGCCGCAGTTATGGCATTCCCCAGGAGAAATGGGTCGAGGGTGTCTTCAGTGGCACGCACGGCTCGTACTGGGACAACGAGGGGAACCTCTACGTGCAGGACTGGAACGTGTCAGGGCGAATCATCAAGCTGGTACGAGTCAAGTAGCAGCATCCAGTTCCAGTCGGCCCAGACAACAGGACGCCTTGTCGCGCCTGTTTATCGTTTTCCAGGTCTCGTCCTTCGCGATCGTTTTGAGAACATCCACTTCCAGACTTCCGGGTTCTCGTATGCTTTCTCCCAGGCCTGCACGTGCCCGGCACCCTCGTAGGCGGTGAAGCGGACCTCGCTGCTGCCTGCCTGCTTGAGGATGCTGACAAGCATCTCCGTTTCCTTGATCGGGACCGATCCATCGCGGGTCCCGTGGAAGGTCCAGACCGGCAGGTCCCTGGCCTGCGTGAGGCCATCCGGGGCAAACTCGTTCTTGATCCCGCTCTTGACCGGCGGGCGGTTGGCAGGCAGGCGAAAAGGATCCCCGCCACCACAGATCGGCACTGCCGCGGCAAAGTAATCCGGGTGGTGTGAAATAAAACTCCAGATGCCATAGCCCCCCATGCTCAGGCCAGTCACGTAGATCCGCCTCCGGTCGATATCGCCCCTCTGCTCGATGACTTCCTCCACGAG
>JAPYUD010000518.1:0-2898 GCA_029936215.1 Pirellulaceae bacterium
GTGCCGCCATGGCGGTGACGTTGTCAGGGATGAACTTGACAATGATCTTGTCCAGATAACCTGCATGTTCAGGGTCCCAGTGGGCGAGGTTGCGAACCAGTTCCACGCGGTCCGCACGTACCCACTCGTTGACGACGTAGGGGCCGGTACCCAATGGTTTGAGGTTGTAGCGATCATCAGTGTTGTAGAACTTGCCAAAAGGTTGCCCACCAGCACTGATCTTGTTTCCCGCGGCTTCCTCCTCGGGAGTCAGAGCATCGAGCGTGAGCGTCTTGCCATCCGCCTTGAAGTAACCTTCGAAAACGTGAAAGGGAGGGCCGTAGGCAGCCATGCCGGCGGTAAACTCGAACGCCTTGAAGTATTGCTTGCGGTACTTCATCCGGATCGTGTGATCGTCCAGGGCATTGCATTCAATCAGGTCCTGGTAGTAAACACGGAGGGATTCGCCGTCCACAAACGGGTTATTGATGACGGCGTAGGCAAGTTCCAGGTCCCGCGTGGTGTAGGGCACCCCGTCACTCCACTTGGCATCCTGTCTCAGGAAGTAGGTGTAGATCGTCTGCCGCTGGACATCGATCCATTCGCCATCCTTGAGCACCAGGGCCGCGTTATCTTCCTGGCTGAGCTGGTCAGCCAGGGGATTTTCGGGAGTCTGGGGTGTGATCGAGAGAGACCCGTCGTCGGCCTCGGTGGTTTGGCCGAACAGTTCTGCCGCCGCCACTGCCCGGTACCGGCCCAGTACCATGCCACCCACCTCGACCGTTCCTTCCGCACTGGTCCAGTAGTGATATCCCTCGGCCGGCGCCCCTGCCATGTCCTCACCGATCGGGTAAAGTCCGACCCAGACCCCTCCCGTCACTGCCCCCTCGCCATCGTGGGAAGTGAGCGTGACGCTTACCTGCTCGTCACCATCGCCGGGGTCATAATCAAATTCCAGTTCGGAGGTCGGGGTTGCCCCGCCCTGTGAAATTCGCCGCTCGTAGCCAGCATAACTTGGAGAGAGTTTAACCGAGTCCTCGGCCACCCAGCGTTCTGCCAGGCTGGGTGTGTACTCGAGTGTTTCCGGGTCCATCCGGGCCAGGGCCAGGTTGGTGTATTCCCCGATGTACTGCTGAACTGCGGAGGTTTCCACGATTGGATTGAGTGTCTTGGGCTCGGAATTAAAACGAATGATGACCGCACCCCCGGTCACCGGTTCGGAGGGGTTCTGCTTTGCATAATCGTTACCCAGGTCGACCGGCACCTCGCCCTTGATTGTCAACTGCTGGCTACTTCCTTCCCGCCTGGGAATAGCGATTCCATCGATCTCGCTCATCAGCTCGATCCTGGGGATTCCGTCGTCGGTTTCCTCGCTGGCGCTGCCGGCCTCCCCCGTCGAGGAGATCTCGTTGTCTGCTGGATCCACGCTGGAGCTGGTGTCACCGGGTACGGAGGCACTGGGATTGTCGGAATCCCCGGAGCTGATGCACCCGCCAAGTAGAAGCAGGCAGGAGAGAAGCAGGGCAGGCAGGCAGGAATGACGATGGGTCATATCGATCGTCCTCTTGGAATGAAAGAACCAGGCAGTTGCATGTCCGGGACACTGGCGGATCATGAAGCCAGCACCGGGCATCCAATGCACTGGGAATTATAGGGGATTTCACTACCGGAACGAGGCTCCAATGGCCAATCCCCAGCCCGTTTTTTATTACCCTAGATAAGCAGGCTGCGGTACTGCTGAAGCGCGGCGGCCAGTTGTTCCAGGTCTACCTGCTGGTGCCGGTAGCCGACACTGATCCGCAGGAGTGATTCTCTCTCGGGGACACTTGGCGGCCGGATGGCAGGCACCAGCAGGCCCTTTGTGCGCAGCTCTCCGGACAGCTGCAGGGCCTGGCCAGGATCTCCTACCGGAAGGGCAATGACCTGCGTCGACTGGTCGGATACCTTCCAGCCCTGCAGGGCGAGCTCGTGTCGTAACTGGCTGGCGTTCTGCAGCACCTGTGCACGGCGTTCAGGGAACTCGTCAATCCAGCGAAGAGCACAAAGGGCTGCTGCTGCCAGTGGTGCCGGCGAGGCCGTGGAAAAGACATAACTGCGGGCAGCATTTGCCAGCCACTGGATCAGCATGGCCGAGCCAGCCACAAAACCACCGCTACAGCCAAGCGCCTTGCTCAGCGTGCCCACCTTGATGTGAACACGATCCGCCACGCCGGCCAGTTCGCAGGCTCCGCGGCCCGCTGGTCCCAGGACCCCGGTCGCATGGGCCTCGTCTACCATCAGCATGGCATCGTGTTTCTCAGCCAGTTCAGCGAGTTGTTCCAGCGGTGCAATATTGCCATGCATGCTGAAAATTGCGTCGCTGACGATCAGCCGACGTCGTGCTTTGGCGTGTTGATGGAGCAGCTGGTCGGCATGATCTGTATCCAGGTGCCGGTAGATTGCCAGCGTGGCACCGGAGAGCCGACAGCCGTCGATAATACTGGCGTGGTTTCGTGCATCGCTCAGGATCACGTCATCCGGCCCGGCAAGTGCGGGGATCGTGCCGGTGTTGGCAGCGAAGCCGGAGGGGAAAAGAAGGGCCGCCTCGGTCTGTTCAAAACGAGCAAGCTGGCATTCCAGCTGCTCGTGCAGCTGTCCACGTCCGCTCACCAGGGGGCTGGCTCCACTTCCCCATCCATCGGCTAGCCAGGCGGGATCCGTGGCCAGCTCAGCCAACTCGGCGGCAAAACCGAGGTAATCGTTGGAGGCAAAATTAACGAGCGACTGGTCATCCAGGACAACCTGGCGGGCATCCTGTGGCCCGGACCGGGTTGCCAGTTGCCTGCAAAGCTGCTGCTGCTCGAGTGCTTGCAGCTGATCGTCAATCCAGGAGAGGGGAGCCCTCAGAGTTAGAGGTTAAAGGCTCATAATCCCTTTACC
>JAPYUD010000032.1:0-15734 GCA_029936215.1 Pirellulaceae bacterium
CTCTTCCATCGAACAGATCCTGGGTTACTTGAATTTTTCTTCCGGCAGCTGTGATCTCCAGCTGCTCCTCAACCTCGACCGGGTCTACCGTTCCCTTGACTTCACGACGGTGACCAGCCCGCCCTGGAAACAACTGGGTGAGCAGCTGGTTTCCGAGCTGGATGTTCTTGAGCAGACGAAGGCAGCATTTCGCGATACCGACCAGGTGCGAGCGGTGATTGACCTGGCAATGCACCGTGTCTTACCTCAATACCTGGTGTTCCACCGAGACCTTCTTTTTCACCAGGATGAATCCACCCTCTTTAATTCGTTCTTCCTGGGAAGGGTCTTTGAAGCGATCCTGCAGCAGGGTGCTCCATGGCAAGGTCATGATGATGCGGTCAACGAGATCATTGCCCGCATCAATGACTACATTGGTTACCGTCCGGTGGCGGTGCTTGAATCGCAGAAGCTAGAGCCCTACCAGCACGAGTGGTTGCGGCCAATTCCACTCTTCGTCCAGGGTGTCGGAGTGGCGGCAGGACGATACGAGGAGGTGATTGAGGAAGCGATTGAGCTGCTTCGAAACACTGACAGTGAACTGCTACAGCAGGGTTATTTCGACCTGGAGAGGCTGGATGAACTTGCCCTCGATCCCCGGGCCTATGACTTCGATCACCCGGTCAACAAGCGACCGAATCACCATTTTGGCCAGTGGGATCTTCACGGGATCGACGGACATGGTTTTTACCACCGGTTTGTGGTTCAGCAGGTCACGATGGACGCGCTCATGTCTCGCCTGGAGTCCGACGGCGAGATCCCCCGGGTGGAGCGGCTGCGGGAAGCGGCAGCTGTCCTTGCAGGCACGATGTTGATGGCATCAGGAATCTGCGGCGCTGGACCTGATACGCATGACTCTTCTGTTTCCCTGGCAACACTGATGCCCCGGATTGCAGCCTACCGTGATGAGTTTTATGAGCGTTTGATTGACCGGGTACCGGCGGCCCACAAGCAGCGTCTCCTTGCTGAGGCGGCGGATCGGCTGCAGCCCTTTGGAGGTGCTCGCCAGCACCTGAATGCTGAGTTGACACGCTACCGGGCAGCCCAGCTGGAACATGTCCACCTCTCCCATGTTTTTGCTCGCATGGGGCATTCCCAGTCAGCGATTCGCCATGCCAATATCATTCCGGTTGTCTCGGCCAGGATGCGATGCCAGATTGTCTGTCGGCTTAGCGAAGCAACCCATGCCCTGCGGCATGGTGACCTGGATCGAGCCGAGGAGTTGGTGTCACAGGGGATGGACCTTGTGCACCGGGCGATTGCCTGCGGCGCATTTATTGACCCCTGGAATATTCTTGGTTTTGATGCCCACTTCAGCCTCTTCCCGGCACTGGAAAACAGTGTCCAGGATCAGCGAGCGGTGGAATTGATCTCTCTGATTGAGAACGTCTTTGGCCTTTTTTCAGAGATCTGGCGTGAGGCGGCAGCAAGTGATGATGCGGCTATCTCTCAGCGGATTGACAAGCAGTTCCATGCGACCGCTAACTGGTGGCGGCAGTTTGCCGCCCACGAGGTTTCCAATGTGGAGGCGGAGGACCCCCTGGAGACCTACCGGGCTGCCCGCCACGTGGCGGAGGCATTGAATCTCTGGCACAAGGGAGGTGCCAGTAGTGGGGACATTAGTTTCTGGGCTCCCCATGCTGAGATCTTTGATTCTCCACGTGCCTACTCGCTGGTGATTGATGCACTCCTGGACCGGAATGACTTGGTTGCTTCGATGGCCCTGTTGATTCACTGGTTGAGTGAGTCCGGGCGCGTGATGCTGGAGCAGGGTGGTAGCAGCTGGTACCGGCTGGCTCGTCACTGGTTACTGATCGTGATCAATGATGAAGGCCTCGAGGAAGAAGAGGAGGCCGAGGGTGGCTGGTCCCTGGTTCGTAAGTTCAGCGATTACCTTGAGGCGAACGCGGGGGACTTGTGGGCCGTTCCCAGCTTCCAGGGAGGAGGACTTTCCAGCCAGAATTCTCCATCGCAGCATGATGAGCAAGAGATCGAGGACGCTGGAGTGGAGGAGCCGGAGGAGGCTCTCTATAGCGCCGCTTACGAGCATGTGACTTACCTGGACACGACCGATGATGGCATCGAGGGAGAGTTGTTTGATCCCAGTGCAACGAACGAGGAACTGGTGAATGTGGCCCACCAACTTGAGGGCCGACTTGCCTTCCACGATTGCCTGAATGATATCTGGCGGATCGCTGCTCTTAGCCAGTCGGCCCGCTTGCACCGGCAGCAATCCGGTGAAGATGTGATTATTGATGACTTTTGTCAGACGCTGCGGGGTTGGGTTCGACATGTTCGCCAGGCATGCCTCGACATGGAGAAACTGCTGGAGTCGATTCGACAGTATCGGATTCCGGAACCTCACGGCGACTATAGTTCGATGTTGGAATATGATCGCCAGCGGATTATCAAGGAGACGCTACTTGAACGGGTTATCGCCACGATCATCGAGATTGCTGACACACGCCGTCTCTTGCATGCTGCGATCACCTGTCTGAAAGGTGATACCGGTGAACTGGACCTGGAAGTTTCCGTCAAGGACTCCGGGACCGCCTCGATTTTTGCTGCGATTCTCCGTGGTAATCAACAGGAGGTGCGAGAACTCTGGCCGGAGTGGATCGCCACGATGAGCCAGAGTGCCTTGCTGTACGTCCCGCTATCAAAGGGAGGAGATCCCC
This sequence comes from Pirellulaceae bacterium, assembly GCA_029936215.1. Classification (GTDB taxonomy): domain Bacteria; phylum Planctomycetota; class Planctomycetia; order Pirellulales; family Pirellulaceae; genus SAT2750. The sequence goes on from JAPYUD010000032.1 coordinate 2,718, forward strand.
AGGTGATAGTCAACAGCCGGATTCGACAGAGGAGTATTATGGATCTTCTCTCGGCTCTGCCCCGGCTTGGCCTGATCGTGGAAACCTGTGAATTGATGGAAACGGCCCGCGCCATGGAGCGGCAGCATCCAGTTGGTCCAGGTGCTGTGACCGAGTACGACGAGCTGTTCACCGTTGGTTACCAGGCGATCGTGGAGAACCTGGTCACCGCTGCCCAAAGCTGGGAGCAGGAGGTGGAAGAAGGCGAGAGTTCCCAGGGACTTCTGGTAGAGATGCTGGAACAGTTCACCGAACTGTTACTTGTCAGTTGGCTGGCCCACAGCCAGACGCTCAGGCTCAGTGTGCTGGAACGAGTCTCGGATAGTAATTCCTGGGAACAGCTGTTGTTGTTCATTAAAAAATATGGTCGGGAATTATTTACCCAGCATTTCCTGGCGATGGGTAACATTCGTGGCATCCTGCTCCAGGGCGTGGGTAACTGGCTCGACCGGCTGGGCATCGACAATGCAGACTCCCTCTCGCTGGCGGAAGACCTGGAGAAGGAGATCAGCCGGGAGGAGGCGATCCATCATCTCTCGTTGATCCTGGAGTCGGTGGTGGAGAACTATCGTGAGTACCGGGACTACAACAGCACGACAACCCAAAGCGACCGGGGTGACCTGATCTACTCCCTGCTGGACTTCCTGCGACTGCGGAATCGCTATGACCGGGTCTGCTGGAACCTGCGGCCTGTCGCACTGGCCCACAAGATCCTGGTCCAGTCAGGCATGGAAGAGGCTGCCAGTGTCTGGCGAGAAGGCTTAACAGAACGCATCGCGGAAGAGGCTGAACTCTACAAACAGCGACTTGGGGAATTGCAGCAGACGTACTCGATACAAATGCAGACTGTGGCGGACAGGCTTGGTGAGGGTTTCGTGCGACCAATGATGGTCGATCGAATCCGGGCACTCGTTTCCCCCTCGATGGAGGAGGCCGAAAGAGGGGGACCCGCTCCCCGTTTTGAGTCGCTTGAACAGGAAACGGATCTCCTCATGCAACAGCCAGGTGGAGCAGGACTGGACCTGCCTAACTGGCTTGGTGCACTGGAAGACGAGGTCTTCTTCCAACAGGATCCTAGCTGGCGTTACGAGCAGGAGGATCGCCTCAGCAAGATTGTGCCCCGTATCACGATGTCCTGTGAGGACGTTTTGGAGCAACTGAAGGAACTCACTGATCGTTCTTCCTGATGCCGTCCCCTTTGCGTTGCAGGAGCAGCGTCCTACACTGACCGATTGACCCGCAGTGACTCGAATCGACTGGTCCCTGGCCGATTATCTAACCATGGTCAACAATCTCCCGGTGAAAGAGCTTGTGCATGGAGACCTCACGATCGAGGGGTACTCCCGGGCGGCGGTTCAGACCTGCTGGCGAATTCCTGAACTGAAAATAGGTTTTGACCTGGGTGCCCAGCCCTGGAATTTCATGGGGACGCCAAGCTGGTTCGTGACACACATGCACCTGGACCATATGGCAGCCCTGCCCGTTTACGTGGCCCGTCGACGCATGATGAAGATGGAGCCTCCCACCATCTACCTGCCTGAACACGCGATCGATCCATTGCGTGATTTATTGCGAGTTTTTAGCCGGCTTGATGGAGGACGCTTGCCATGCCAGCTTGAAGCGGTCCGGCCAGGAGATGAGATCCGGCTCTCGAGAGAACTGGTGGTCGACGTGGTTCCCACTTTCCACACGGTACCTTCGGTGGGGTACTGCGTCTGGGAGTGTCGCAGCAAGCTCAAGCCACAGTACAGTGAGCTGAGTGGCAACGAGATCCGGGACTTGCGCTATTCAGGGGAGGAAGTTTCCGAGGAGATCAGGACTCCCCTGCTGGGGTACGTGGGAGATTCCACCTCGCGGGGACTCGATGAGAATCCGGTTTTTTATGAAACCAAGATACTGATCACGGAGATGACCTTTGTTGCTCCTAATCACAGCAAGGACAAAATTCGCAAGCACGGGCACATGCACCTGAGTGATTACGTGGAGCGGCAGGACCGTTTCCAGAACGAGTGCATCATCGCGGCCCATTTCAGCACCCGGTACCACGAGAAACAGATCCACAGGACGGTCGAGAAATCACTTCCCGGCTTACTGGATAACCGGCTCCATCTCTGGTTGTAGGCTGGCGTGATGGTTGATTTCCCCCGTGCCGCCTATATTCACCTGCCTTTTTGCAGGCACCATTGTTGCTACTGTGATTATCCCGTGATCGCCAGACGAGATGACCTTATCCCGGCATTCGTGGAAGCACTGGATGTTGAGCTCTCCTGGCTTGAGGAACCTCGCCCCGTAGACACACTCTACCTCGGTGGAGGTACTCCAACCCAGCTGCCAGTTGAGGATCTTCAGCACGTGATAGAATCCGCACAGTACTGGTTTCTCCTGCAGCCGGGATATGAATTTACCCTGGAAGCGAACCCGGTCGATCTGACTGGTGAGGTCCTATCATCTCTTGTCCGCTGGGGCGTGACACGGGTGGTGCTGGGAGTCCAGTCGTTTCATCATGACACACTGGCATTGCTTGAGAGAGATCATGACGCAGAGGGAATTCGAGCGGCCTGTGAACTCCTACAGAGTGCAGGTATTGAAATCTCTCTGGATCTGATGTTTGCGGTACCCGGGCAGACTATCGAGCAGTGGCAGGAAGACCTCGAGACGATTGTGGAACTGGGACCCCATCACCTCTCGATCCTTGGTCTCACAATTGAGCCCGGAACTGCCTTGCATACCAGGGTCATTGCCGGGGAACTGCTGGAAGTCAACGAGGATCTTCAGCGTAGCATGTATCTCGCTGCCATCGACCGTTTAGAGCGTGCAGGTTACGAGCACTACGAGATTTCGAATTTTTCGCAGCCCGGTTGCCGCTCCAGGCAGAACCAGGCCTACTGGGATGGGAGTGGGTATTTTGCTGCAGGTCCTGGAGCAACACGACTGGTCAATGGTCGACGCGAGACGAACCATCGCGATACCATGGCATACCTGCAAAAGGTGCAGTCGGGTATTTCACCGGTCGATGAGACGGAACAGCTTTCCCTCGAAATGTCTGCCCGTGAACGACTGGTATTTGGTCTTTGCCAGCTGGAAGGAATCCAGGCCGAATCTTTTCATGTCGAGACGGGTTACTCCGTGTCACAGCTGATGGGTGCCTGCCTTGCGGAGTTCGAGTCAGGAGGATTCCTTGCCTGGGACCAGAAAACCCTCCAGCTCACACGCAAGGGGCTATTGGTGAGTGACTCTCTCTGGCCGTCCCTGCTGCAACCCGTGTGATCAAACGCCAGTCGTGGGGTCAGCTACTTGCGCCAGAATTGCCACCATGGGGCACTGGTAACGAGTGGTTGCCGGGTCGAGGTGTCCTCGATTAACGTACCGTCCTGGCCAATCGTGTTACTCATCTTGACCCGCGCCATGCTGACATCGATCAGCTTGGCGTCGTGGAGGTTCGCACCAGTGAAATCGACACCATTGAGATTCGCCCCGGTCAGGTTGGCTCCCCGAAGATTGGCATTCACCATGGTTGCCTCGTTGAAATTTGCCCTCAGGTCCGCGAGGCTCAGATCACTTCCCGACAGGTTTGCCCCGGTCAGGTCCGCCTCGGTCAGTCGGGCATATCGCAGGATCGCATCGGAGAGGTCGGCATCCTGGAGATTGGCTCCTTCCAGGAAAGAGTCCGTCAGGTCAGCGCGTTTCAGATCACAACGTTCAAAGCATGCCCGCTTGCAATTGGCACTCTTGAAATTTACTTGCTGTAACAGGGCGCCCGAGAAATCTGCTTCACGGATGTCGGCATTGCTGAAATCACCTCCTTGCAGATTCATGTTACTGAAATCTGCCCCGACCAGCTGAGCGGCACCAAATCGAAAGCCCTCGAGGGATTCTTCCTCGAGACGCATTATTACTTCGCCGGTTTTTGATTGCCGAATCTCTATCATCGGCGGAACCCTCACTGTCGATCAACGTCAGTTGTGACAACTACACAACCTCGACAAGAAAATAGATGCGGGGGCTACCTGTTAGTAATGCAGCTCTTACGGAGGTGGAAAATATGCATTCAGGCAACACAAGACAATATAAGTAATTCTGATTTCGAACAACACCAAAATCTCATTACCAAAGTGAGTTTTTCATGACTGCTCTTGTGACAGGGAACAGGAATAAGGGCTGCTGGAAGCAAACGGCCTCGCTCGTGAAAACAAATATGGTTACTATTGCCCAGCTATTTCCACAGCAGAAAATGCCAGGATCTGCCATGACAACCGATTTTCGCGTGCAACTGGAGATCTTTCGTGGGCCCATGGACCTGCTGCTCTACCTGGTCCAAAAGCACGAGCTGGATCTGGCTGACATCAAGGTTGGCCTTGTCGCTGAACAATTCCTGGAGCATCTTGATGTTCTCCAGGAACTGGATGTCGATTCCGTTGGAGAGTTCGTGGAGATGGCCAGCACCCTGATAGAGATGAAATCACGCCAGGTGTTGCCTGCAGTGGAATCCGAGGACGAGGTGCTCGATGATCCGCGGGATGAACTGGTACAGCGCCTGCTGGAATACAAGAAGTACCGGGATGCAGCGACCGTCCTGGAAGAACAGGGGCGTAACTGGCAGCAGCGATGTTCACGGGTGGCAAATGACCTCCCACCCCGGAAGACTGACATTTCCGAGCAACCGATTCTCGAGGCCGAGCTTTGGGATCTGGTAAGCGCGATGGGCAGGATCCTGCGGGAGTCGGAGCAGCTGCAGCCATCCAATATCGTTTACGACGAAACACCTATCGATGTTTACATGCAGGAAATTCACCAGAGACTGGCGGTGCAGCAACGAGTTGCTTTTTCTGATCTTTTCTCGGCCGGTATGCACAAGTCAGCCCTGATTGGTATCTTCCTGGCAATCCTGGAATTGATCCGTCACCATGGCACGCTGGCCCAGCAGGATCCCGCCCACGGTGAAATCTGGATCCAGGCGCCCAAGGGGTCGAGTGGTTCTCTCGATCTCAGTAACGTGGAAGCCTATGAAACGGCAAGTGAGGATGATGCGGAAGAAGAGGTGGGTGAAGAGGGGCAAGCCGGGGATGATCAGGAGAGTGCTCAAGGGGTGGACTAGCTGTCCAACTGGGCCAGCACGTAGGGCCCCTTGGGAATTACTGCAATCCGGGCATCCTCGCCATATTCTTCCAGCGAGTCAGAGACTGCTTCCTCCACCGTGGCGGCACTTTCCACGAAGAGCCGATTGATCGTTGCGGCAGGAAGGCCGTCGCTGATGATTTTGACCTTGGCCTTGCGACGCACCTTGGCCAGTTCCTCCAGTTGCCACTGGTCCATGACAAAATAGTCCGTCCCGGTGATTCGCTCAACAAAGGACTCCAGGTCACTATTCTCGTCAAAGAGTTGCTCGAACTCGGGGCTGCCAATGCCCTCGCTCATGCTGGCAGCCATGATGATTGTGCCGCCCTGTTTCACGATCGGCAGGGCACCGGTAAGTCCCTTGACTGCCTGGTAGAAGGTCGTATCGAGAGGATAGCCGGCACAACTGGTGACGACGATATCGACAGGCTCCGAAACGGTATCAACAACAACCTGGCGACAGAAATCGACACCCTCAAGGAAAGCCTGTTCCATGTCACCAGCCACGAACTTGAGGGGAGACCGATCCGTGTTGATGATCACGTTGACGATGAAATCACATCCCGTCTGCCGACCAATCCAGGTACTTTCCTCATGCACCGGGTTCCCATCCAATCGCCCGCAATCGGCCCGAGGATCTTCCAGGAAATCAGGGCCATGCCAGACCTTGATGGTTTCCAGGGCTGCAATTCCCGGGCAGATAAGTTTTCGGCCACCGGAAAACCCTGCCATCAGGTGAGGCTCAATCAGGCCAGTTGTGATTTTCAGGTCTGCTTCGACGTAGTGAGTGTCGATCCAGATGGGGACGCCCCGGGGACTGGTTCCCAGGAAGGTGTGTTCGTCCAGTGACTGTCCATGGTGATTCTCGATCCGGTATTCCCGGGCGATCTCTTGGCCGACGATCTCGACAAGTTCATCGCCCTCGTTCGGACGATGCAGGCCGGTGGCAACCAGTATCGTGATCCTCTCGCGATCCATTCCGGACTGTTCCAGGGTTGCCAGGAGTGGCTTGAGGATCAACTCATTGGGGACGGGGCGGGTAATGTCGCAGATCACGATACACGCGCTGGTGCGACCAGCAGCAAGTTCCGCCAGCGAGGGTGTCCCGGTTGGCTGCAGGAGAAGGGAATGGAGTTCCGTCTCTGGATCGGTGAGCGGATCAGCCTGCTTGTAAGAGAGTGACCTCACGACCCGGTCGTCAGGCAGTTCCACGTCCAGGCCATCATGGCCATAATCCAGGCGTACCAGCATCAGGATTCATTGTCAGTCGCGTCATCCGCTGAACTACCCTCGGCACCTTCCTCCAATGCCGCGCCTTCAAGCAGCTCTTCTTCTTCCTTCTTGACCTTCTTCTTTCGCTTCATCGCGAGTTTCTCGACACGTACCTTTGCCAACCCGAAAACCGAGTCACCCTCTGCCCAGCGATCGGTTTCCTCCAGTTTTTTGAGCCGCTCAATACGTGTCAGCACGTTGCGCTCACGGAGGCCTCCAGTACGAATTTTCAGGCTCTTGTCGAGGGTCATTAGCTTCTCCCGCCGGCAGGCGTGCTCATCGATGAATCTTGAATTAATCAGTATAGGTCAGTTTCTGGAGGGCGGTCAACGGCCAGCCGCCCGTCTGGCTTATCCATTCTCGTTTTCGTGCTGACAGTCCTGGATAGCGGTGAGGAATTCAGGAATCGTGCCAAAACGGTCGTCCGCGTCGGCCGAAATGCACTTCATGATGGCGGCCGCAATTTTCTGGTTAAGATCCGGTGTGAGTTCCAGGATTTCCTTTGGCTTGTCCGTGTCATGTGCCAGTGCAGCCAGGCCGGATGTTTCTGTTTTCGGCCAGGGGAGTGTGAATGTGCAGAGCTCGTAGAGAGTCACTCCCAGGGAAAAAATATCAAGCCGCCGGTCGGTCCATTTTCGACGTACGACTTCCGGAGCCATGTAAAGAGGCGTGCCCGTACGATTTCCCGGCTGGCGAAAAGACTGTTGGTCGGGAAGTGTCAGCCCAAAATCAAACAGCTTTATCGATTCACTGGCCGGGTTGCAGATATAGTTACGAGGACACACATCCCGGTGGACGAATCCGGCGTCATGAACGGCCCCCAACGCCTCGGCCATCTGTCGAATCAGGTGAATTCGTTTTCCATCCAGAATAGAATCGTTGTTGTATATCAGGTTATGAAGTCCTGGCCCCTTGATGTACTCCATCACGATGTAAGCTTCTCGGTCACGCGTTGTTCCGTGCTCAAGCGTCTTCACCACGTAGGGGTGTTCAATCGCCATGGCGATTTCCCCCTCGGCCGGTTTCTTGAGTTCCTTGAATCGGGACTCAAAGAGCCTGCTCTTTTCTGGATCTGCGACCTTGAGTCCGATGATATCGTCGTTTTCACGGTCCCGGGCCATGTAGAAATTCGACATCGATCCGGAGACAGCAGTCCGTAGGACCTCGAATCGTTTCTCGATATGGACGCGGGACCGCCTCGCCGTGGAGGAGGGGTTTTTCTTGAACAGGTCTAGAAGTCCCATGGCCCTTGCCATTTCGTATTTGTGTGGTTTAAGCCGGTCCACCCAGGGGTGGGATCACTTTCCACAATAGTCAATGGTTCGAGCGATTTCCGTTTTCAACTTCGCTCGTGTCACGATCCGGTCGATATAGCCGTGTTCCAAAAGAAACTCGCTGGTTTGGAAACCCTCGGGAAGCTCAATGCGAATTGTAGCCTTGATCGTACGGGGTCCGGCAAAGCCGATCAGGGCACGTGGCTCGGCAAAGATGACATCACCCAGCGACGCAAAACTGGCTGCCACACCACCCATGGTCGGATTGGTCAGCACGGAAATAAAGAGACCTCCTGCCTTGTCGTAGCGGGCCAGCGCTGCGGAGACCTTGGCCATCTGCATCAGCGAGAGAATTCCCTCGTGCATGCGGGCGCCGCCGCCCGAGCCACTGATGATAATCAGGGGCAGTAACTGCTCGGTTGCTCGTTCCACAAGACGCGCCAGTCGCTCGCCAACGACCGACCCCATGCTTCCCATGATGAAGGCGGAGTCGGTAAGTCCAAAAGCGACCCGGCGGGCGCGGATCATGCCGCAGCCCGTGATCGCTGCATCCTTGAGCCCCGTTCGCTTCTGTTCCGAGACAAGTCTCTCGGAATACTTCTTGCGATCCTTGAATTCAAGCGGGTCGGTGGGGAACAGGTCCGTATCCCATTCCTCGAAGGTGCCAGCGTCAAGTACTTGTGAAATCCGGTCTACCGCGGAGACATAAAAATGGTAATTGCATTCCGGGCAACAACTCATGTGCTCCAGGGCTGTCTTCCAGTAGATGGTTTCCTCGCAACCCGGGCAACGTTGCCAGAGTCCCTCCGGGACGCCGCGTTTCTGTCGTTTCATCGTGCCGGCCATGACGCTGCCAAGTGCTGTTAGTTACCAGGAAAATCCCCGCGACCTGCATCGGAAGGGGAAACTTGACGCATTGATACTACCCTGTTGTTTTATTCGGAGAAACAGTTTTGCGAAATAGACTCACCGACCAGGAATCATCAATCATGCATTTCGCGTGCATTTTTCCGGTAATTTTAATGATTTGCCAGGGTCAACAGTTTCTCGATTGCATCACTGTAAGATGATTGGCCAAAGATGGCAGAGCCGATAACGAGCCAGTCTGCCCCGGCTGCACTGCAACTTGCAATGGTGTCGATGTTGATTCCCCCGTCCATTTCAAGAACCCAGTTGCCATCGGCACGAGATCTGAGTTGCCTGGTTTTCTCCAGGGCGACTGGCTCAAACGGTTGACCGCCGAACCCTGCCGGAACGCTCATCACGAGTACCAGGTCAGCTACATCGAGGGCAGGCTCGATCCGGGAAATATCGGTAGAGGGATTCAGAGCGACCCCGGCTGCCATGCCCAGGGAGCGGATTTCCGAGAGTGTCGAGCCGATGTCCTCACAGGCCTCGACGTGGACGGTCAGCAGGTCGGCTCCGGCATTTGCAAATGCCTGCAGGTACCTCTCGGGTTGCTCTATCATCAGGTGAACATCCAGTGGCATCTGGGTTGCTTTCCGCAGGGCATCGACGATTGGCATACCGTATGTCAGGTTCGGTACGAATTGTCCGTCCATCACGTCGAGGTGAAGTCCACGAATGCCAGCTTCCTGGAGTTGCTCCACCTCGCGCTGCAAGTTGGAAAAATCACATAGCAGGAGCGAGGGCAGGATAACCGGCCCGGTTCCCAGTTGCTCTATCACGTCACGTCCTGGCATGTTGATTTCCCTCAGGCACTCTTTTCCAGGTCATATGTCTGGGGCAGGTCGTCGATGGACTCAAGGTGGAACAGTTCCAGGAAGCGGTCGCCGGTAAAATACCGTGGCTTGCGAGGTTTCTCGTCCTGCTGTTCGATGCGGAGTATCTTTCGGCGGACCAGCTGGGAGAGAATGGCCGCGCTGGACCGATCCCGCAACTGGTCGACGACATCTCGCGTGATTCCCTGGTTGTAGGCGATGATCGCAAGGACATCGATGGCAGCCTGCGAGAGCCGGCGATCCTTGATCTTGCTGTAGAATTTCTCCCGTAACAGCTGGGCCTCCTCTCGCAGCTGCATCAGGTAACCACCTTCGATGGATGTAATTTCATAGGGTGTGGAACCCTCCTGGTAGCATTCGTTGAGTTTCACTACGAGTTGCTCAACTTCTTCCAGCGACACACCTCGGATCACCCGGGCCACGTCCCGTGGCATAAGAGGCTTGTTTTCAGGATGGCCGACGAACAGGATCGCCTCGAGAATACTGGCAGGGGACACATCCAGGCTGTCGATCGCCGGCGAAGTCTGGTTCACCTCGTTCGGGACTTCTGTCCTGGCCGGACGCGGAGGTGTCGGCTGATCGTTAATCAACTCGGCGTAGACGTCACTCAGCTCCTGCAGTGAGATGTCGTCATTGCCTGGTTGCTGCCTGGAATCTTCCCCGGGAGACTCCTCAGCTGGCAGCTCGCAAGGGTCTTTTTGAGGGATCTGGTCGGCGGTCATGGCGGCCACTATAGGTCGTCGACCGGCACCACGACAAGGCGAATTAACGGCCTATTCCCAGCGCTGGGAGACCTCGGATTTCATGAAAGCCAGGGAATCACGGGCCAGTTGCAGCTCGCTCTCGTACATCCTTCGCCAGATCTTGGTTGCTGCAGCCAGCTCGGGAAGTGCCAGTCCGAATGCTTCCACTACCATCCAGCCGTCATAGCCGATTTCCTTGAGTGTGTCGAAGTTCTCTGCCCAGCGGACGTTGCCCTGCCCCGGCGTGCTACGGTCATTCTCGGAAATATGTACATGGCACAGCACGTCTGCACAGCCACGTAACGCGTCGGAAATACTCTTCTCCTCGATGTTCGCGTGGAAGGTGTCGTACATCATCCGGCAGTTGGGATGGTCTACCTCGCGTACAAACCGGGCCGAGTCGGCATGCGTGTTGAGAAGGTAAGTTTCAAAGCGGTTGAGGCACTCCACTCCCAGCATCACCTTTGCCTGGCCGGCATGCTCCGCCACACTCCGCATGCTCTCGACACCCCATTGCCATTCGTCGTCGGTAGGGCCCTGTCCGGAGAAAAGGCCCAGGGCCGAGTGGTAGGGGCCAACCAGCGTGGTCGCGCCGATCGCGGCACAGCATTCCAGTACCCGGCAAGTGGCTTCCACGCCGGCAGCTCGTACCGAAGGATCGCTACTAATCGGGTTATCTTCCTCGTTGCGAACCGTGACGGCAGTTCGTTCCAGTCCGAGGTCGTCAAGCCGCTGCCCCCAGGCTGCGTAATCGAGATCGGTGTTGAAGAGCGGTACCTCGACCCCGTCAAAACCCATCTCCTTGAGGGACTCAAGGACGGGAATGGACTCCTCGTTAAGTTCCCCGGTCCAGAGCAGGAGGTTCATGCCGTATTTCACTTTTACTCTCCTTTTGCCTTTATCACTCGGTTACTGGCTGCTCGACCGGTTCGGCAAGCAGCAGGTCTGCCATTTCGGCGACCCGTGGTCGCACCTGGCCGATCAGGCCGGCTGCCTCAGCAGGAATCTGCTCAAGCCCCACGCGCTGCATGACCTGGTTTAAACGCCTTAGCAGTTTGGCATCCTCGAGATAGTCATACAAGAACCGCTCCCGACAAAAAACTTCCAGCAGGCGGGCCAGTCCCGTGGCCGGCTGTGAGGCCATGACACTTACCGCTTTCTCGACCCGGTTCCCGTCGAGGGATTCCATCACCTGGTAATACTGGTCCAGCAGCCGGGGTTCCCGGCGGATCAACTCGGCATCCAGTAGCAACTCCACCAGCACGTGTCCAAGGAATCGACAACGCAGGCCCGATTGCTTTCCCAGCAGGGTCCGCCAGTCGCCGGTACAGGCGATCGAGAGCCTGACAAACGGCTCCGAGACGTGGAACCAGCCATCGTCATGGTGGTGCTGGAGGATACCGGCCGCCATGACAGCGAGATCTGGATCCTCGGCATCCAGGAATGGCCGGACCCCTTTGGGTCGAGCCTTGATGCGGCGATCCAGTACGGGAAGCCAGTCCGGGACGGAGGTGCCCGCCATGAAATAGGGTTGGTCGACGAATCGTCGCCCATGGGCGAAGTAATTCATCGGGACTCCTCAAAGGGGGTGGGCACCGTTGATTGAACGATCCGGATCAGTCCTGGCTGACGTCCACCCAGTTACCGGAATCCGCCGAGGCGAGCACCGCGTCACAAACTTTCTGTGTTTCCAGGGCATCCCGGAAGGTCGGGGAGGCTGCCTCGCCACTGGCAAGTCCCTCCAGGAAGTCGGCGACCTGGTGGACAAAAGTATGCTCGTAACCGATCTGCAGGCCCGGCACCCACCACTTGTCCATGTAGGGCATGTCGGTATCGGTGACGTGTATGTTACGCCAGCCCCGAACGAGTGAATCATCCCGGTGATCGAAGTACTCCAGCCGGTGAAGATCATGCAGGTCCCAGCGGATCGATGCGTGCTCCCCGTTGATTTCCAGGGTGTAAAGTGCCTTGTGGCCCCGCGCGTATCGAGTGGATTCAAACAGCGCCAGCGAACCGTTGCTGAATCGTCCCATGAAGGTGCAGGCGTCATCGATATGCACCGGCGTCACTTCACCGGTCTCCTGGTGGACACGTTCCTTGATGAACGTCTCGGTCATCGCTGTGACGGAATCGATTCCACCATTGAGCCAGATCGCCGTGTCGATACAGTGAGCGAGCAAGTCGCCGGTCACGCCGCTGCCTGCGGCAGCGGCATCGAGTCGCCAGAGGGCTTCGCCACCCTGCGGCAGGTCGGAGGAAATGGTCCAGTCCTGAAGGAACTGTGCCCGGTAATGGAATATTCGACCCAGCCGCCCTTCATCAATCAGGTTCTTGGCAAGCGTGACTGCAGGAACACGGCGGTAGTTGTACCAGACCGTGTTGGCAACGCCGGCCTCTTCCACCGCCTGGCACATTTCCTCACCCTCGGCTGCGTTCATCGACAGTGGCTTTTCACACAACACCATCTTGCCAGCCTGGGCACATGCGATCGCGATCTCGTGATGCAGATTATTGGGCACGCAGATGTCGACCGCATCAATATCATCACGAGCCACGAGGGTCCGCCAGTCCGTTTCAATCGACTCGTAGCCCCAGTTATCGGCAAATGCCTGGACTTTATCCTCGCTCCGTGCGCAGACAGCCTTGAGCACGGGCTGGTACTCCAGGTCGAAGAAGTGTCCGACTTTCCGGTAGGCGTTGGAATGAGTACGGCCCATGAAACCGTAACCGATCATGCCGATATTCAGTGGTTGTGCCATCGTCGTTGTCCTTCACTTATCGTGGTGAGATTAAGGGAGCTAGCTCTCAGGCAACCCAGCCGTGTGCATTACG
>JAPYUD010000519.1:0-2878 GCA_029936215.1 Pirellulaceae bacterium
CGTGCCGTCGCTTCTGGAAATCCAGCCATGAGTCACAACCTTGCCAACCTGCTGGACCAGCTCGATTCCGCCAGGACCGGAAAGGATCGGCAGGAGATGATCCGGCTGATCCGGGAGACGGCCGGCGAGGAGAGCTGCAGTTTCGAGTTTAAGGTCAAGGAGATCCAGCCGACCTACGGCGATGTCGAGAACAAGAAGTATCGTGGGGGAATGACGGTCCTCGGTGAGCTTGTCGACGAACGACCCGAGTACGAGATGGAGTACCTGCATGATCAGAATGGGCAGCAGATTGAGTTGCTGTTGCCAAGGTGGTGTAACAGGGAAGTCTCCCGCTGGAAGGAGGGTGAATCGTTCGGTTGCTCGGGGAACCTGCAGGGCTGGGATGCAACCGATGATCGTTACCAGTTGCTGGTAACGGAAGTTCCCTTTTATTCTCTTACCGGCAAGCTGCTGATCTGGTCGCTGGCACTCGTCTTTGTCTGGTGGTGGTTTTGGCCGCTCTGGGCAATCTACAAGGTTGTCTACCTGGCGATTCCTGTGGGGCTGGTGGTTTGGGCGTTTGCTGCCTTTCAGGGCCATGAAGCACTGGCCAGGGATGTATTCATGCTGCTTGTTATCCTGGGCCCGCTTGGGCTGTTCCTGCGGTTTTATGCCTATTACGTCAACCAGGTTTGGAACGAAACAGGCGCGGAGGATCAAGCAGAAGAGGAATCGTGATTCCCCGACTGAGTGCGCCGATACGGCGTGCTTACCTGGGAACATCCACCAGGTAGAGGTCAAAGCGGCCGCGCCGCTCCGAGACGTAGACCACCTTGCTGCCATCCGCGTTCCAGCTGGGATAGTCGTCCCGTTCCGGGTTCCGGGTCAATCGCCGCAGGTTCGAGCCGTCCAGGTCCATCACGTAAATCTCCTGGTCGCCGTTGCGGCTGCTGGCAAAGACGATCTCGCTGCCGTCCGGGGACACACGCGGCCGGATATCCTGCCGCGGGCTCTCGGTCAGTCGCTGCAGGTCCTCACCGGCAAGGTTGATCGAGTAGACCTCGAAATCCCCGTCCCGGCTGGAGGAAAAGACAATCCGCTGTCCATCGGGAGTGAAAGTCGGCCAGTTGTTAATTCCCCGGCCCGTTGTCAGCTGCTTCTTTTCCTTTGCCTGGGGGGTGACCAGGAAAATATGCTGTGGCCCGGTCTCGGCGAAACAGTAGGCCAGCAGGGTACTGTCCGGTGAAAAGGCGGGGCTCCGCATGCCGCCGCGCCCCTGCGGGACAAGCTCCGCATTTTTTTGTTCCTTGTCATCGCGAATCACCAGCTTGACCGAGAGGTTTCCCGTGTTCTGGCTGTAGGCGTGGTAACGACCGTTGGCTGAGAAGCTCGGTTCCAGTTCCGAGCGAGGGGCATCGGAGTGCAGGGGAGCCGATTCACTTGTTTCCAGGTTTAGTCTCATCAGCTTGATCAGGTCCGTAGAGACGTCCACGCCGTAGACCAGGTGCTCCCCGTCCGGCTGGAAGACCGGGTCCCGTTTCAGTCGGCCGTCGTCGGTGAGACGGACTTCCTTGAGCTTTACGGGATCCTCCGCCTGGGAAAATCCTAGCGGGGATGCCAGCAGCAGGGCTGCGGCAACTGCCAGCGAGAGTCGGCTAGAATAACTCATCGATCATCGTCCCCCCGTCAAGGACGCCCATTTCTGCCCGCACCTGGGCATCCACCCCGGCCAGTTCGGCGATCGTCGTACCGGCCATCAGCGGCGTGATCTTGTCGGTGATCGGGTCCTCGGCCAGCTTATCGCTCTGGCCGATCACGCGGCCCGGCTGGACCCCGGCACCGGCCCATGCAGAGAAGTAACAGCGCGGCCAGTGGTCACGGGCAGCCCGCTTGTTGATGCGTGGTGTGCGGCCGAACTCGCCCATCGCCACCACCAGGGTGGTTTCCAGCAGGCCGCGGTCGCGAAGGTCGTCCAGCAGGGCCGAGAAGGCCCGGTCCAGGATCGGGCAGTGCCGGTCCTGGAGCAGTTCAAAGTTGTAGATGTGCGTGTCCCAGCCAAAGTCCGCACCTGGCGTGATTGATTCCACGTACTCGCTCCAGTTCACCTGGATATACGGCGTGCCCGCCTCGGCCAGTCGCCGGGCCAGCAGGCAGCTCTGGCCGAAGGTGGTGTGGCCGTACATGTCCCGCGTTTCATCTTTTTCCCGTGTCAGGTCAAAGGCATTGATCGCGCCGGGGCTGGTGAACATGCGGTAGGCGGACTGGTAGGTTCGCGACCACGGATCAACGCCCGCCTGGTCTAGTTGACGGCGGGTGCTGTCCAGGTCCGCCAGCAGCGTACGGCGATCACTGATGCGGTTGGGGGTCAGGCCCTCGAGCAGCTTGATCGCGGGAAGGTTCACCTCCCCCTCACCGCTGCACTGCACCAGGAAGGGATCGTAAGCCACGCCCAGGGTTCCCCCGCCGTAGCCCGAGATTCGTCTTGGCAGGTCCCGTGGAATGCCACGGCCGATGTAGAAGAAGGGAGGCAGGTCGCCGCCACCGCGATGCTTGGCCAGGATCGCTCCGAAGTTCGGCTGGACGGGGCCGGGGTTTTCTTCGAAACCGGTCAGTCCCACCGTGCCGGCTCCCGGGTGTCCGGCGTTGGAGGAGACCATCGAGCGGATCAGCGAGAACTGGTCGCTGCGGGACGCCAGCTTGGGCAACAGCTCACTAAAGTGGACTCCTGGTGTCCGCGTGGCGATCGGTGCAAAGGGTCCCCGGTACTCCAGCGGCGAATCCGGCTTGGGGTCAAATGTCTCGATGTGGCTCGGGGCGCCCCACAGCCAGAGCAGGATCACCGACTTGGCCTGTCCCTCGGCTGCCTGGAGCTGCGAGCCGCTGCCTGCCAGGCCAAGGC
>JAPYUD010000520.1:0-2876 GCA_029936215.1 Pirellulaceae bacterium
GAACGTTTGGCTTCTTGTCGGCAAATGCCTGCGACGAGCAGAGCGAAAGCAGCAGCAGCAGAAGGTGGGGGAATCGTCTCATGATACGTTCCAGCATAACTAGAGAGCCTCGATCTCTTCAGGGGTTATCTTCTCTGCCAGGCGTGCGCCAAGCTGCGCGACCACCCGGGCAGCACAGTGCGATGCCAGTCGGCCTGCCTGTTTCCAGTCCATGCCATTGGTCACGCCGTAAAGCAGTCCTCCCGCGTACATGTCCCCCGCACCGGTCGTATCCACCGCCTCGACCTCCACTCCACCAACAGGGATCACCTCCCCCTGGTGCATGATGATCGACCCGTTGGCTCCCAGCGTGACTGCCACGTTTCCCACATGCTGATGAATTGCCCGGATCGAGTCTGCCGCGTTGTCGCTCTCGGTCAGGCCCATCGCTTCTTCCTCGTTACAGAAGAACATGTCGACTGGCCCCTCGATCAGCTGCCAGATCTCATCCCGGATGAGATTGACCAGGAAAGGGTCCGAGGCCGTCAGGGCGACCCGGACGCCATGCTCCGCGGCCAGTTCCATCGCCCGGTAGGCCGCCGCACGCGTGGTCTCCCCGGTCAGCAGGTAACCCTCGATATAGACATAGTCCGCCTGCCGAAGCTGCTGTTCATCGATGTCCTCCGGGGTCAGCATGGACGAGACGCCCAGGTTGGTGAGCATCGTCCGCTGGGCATCGGGCGTGATCAGCACCGCGCAGGTCCCGGTCGGTCCCTCGCCTGCCGCGGCCACGTCCACGCTCACTCCCAGCCCACGCATTTCGGCCAGGAAGAAATCGCCCATCGAGTCCTGGCTGACCTTACCACAGTAAGCCACCCTGCCCCCCAGGTCGGCGATTCCCACGATCGTGTTGGCAGCCGAACCGCCGGAACACTGGTTCCGCGGCAGCTCGCTGATCTGGCCGAGCACTTGCCGCTGCTGATCATCATCAACCAGCGTCATGATCCCCTTTTCAAAACCAGTACGGGCGAGGATCTCGTCGCTGACCTGGACCTGCAGATCGACCAGGGCATTCCCGACACCATAGACGTTGATCTTCATAGGAACCGTACTCGTTACTCGTTTGTGGAGCAGGAAACTCCCATGTTACCACGATCCGGCCGACATGCGGGATGGGGCGAGTTGGTCAGAAAAGCTCGCCAACCGGATCCTCAGGCAGACTCCACAGGGTGATCTACTCGGCCGGTTTCTCGTAGAGGTTGTAGATGTCAATCACACCGTCATTGCTGATATAGGTCTCCGGGGTCGAGTGCCGCCCGCTCCCACCGCGACCGTTGGTCTCGAAGTGAGAGACTGCCAGTCGAAGGCCATCGGGATGCAGGTCAACAGCATAGCCACTGTTCATCTTGATGCTATGGACCGGTTTCTCCTGGTCGATCGCCCAGAAAGCAAGCGAGGCCCCGGAGGCTCCCTCACCAATTCCCGCCAGGATCCCACCGGCGAGGAAAAAATACGGCTCACACCACCGGAGAAAGCGGATGGGCCGATCAATGGCCTGCAGTTCCTGCCGCGTGGCCAGGTCCATCACCACCACCAGCGGATCACCAGGGCAGAAGGCATTACTCTTGGCATTGGTCATGCCGCCGCTGGCCAGCAGCTGGTCGATCACCTTCTCACGCTTCTGCCGGTTCTTGTCAGCCAGGAAAACGCGGACCTGGGAATGACCATGGGGGATAGTTCTCTGGTCGGGGTCAGGAAGGTACCACCATCATACCCGAATGTTTTTCCCAGGGCCAAGTTGCTTTCGGATGTCACAGAAAGAGGTCTGCTACGGGGTATTGTTTCCATACTCCAGCGGGTCCCCGTGGTTCTGCAACCACTGGATCATCTCCCCTCGCAGTTCGTCACGGATCCAGGCTGCTCGCCGATCGCGTGAAAGATCGTTCAGCTCAAACGGGTCATTCCCCAGGAAAAAGAGCTGCTCTCGCTCGACCTGGGGATAGGAGATGTACTTCCAGTCCTGCATCCGGATCATCCGCTGCTTATCGGCAAAGTAGCCGATGATGAAGCGGTGAATCTCGTCAATCTCACCCCGCACTACCGGCATCAGGCTGGCCGCCTCGACGCTGGCCGGAACCTCGATTCCAGCCAGTTCCAGGCAGGTGGGAACCAGGTCCCGCAGGTAACAGCCTGCGTTATATTTTTTCCCGGCCGGAAATCCCGGTCCCCGGATAACCAGTGGAACGTTCATCGTGTGCTCGTACATGTTCTGCTTGCCCATCAGCCCGTGGCTTCCCAGGGCAAGCCCATGATCGCTCGTGAAGATCACGATCGTATTGTCGGCTTGCCCACTTTTTTCCAGTACGGCCAGGATGCGCCCCACCTGCTGGTCCATGTGGGAGATCACCGCGTAGTAGGTTGCCAGGTCGCGGCGGATGTCCTTCTTCCTCCGCGGCCAGCTATTGAGCTGCTCATCGCGGCCCTCGTAATTGCCGTGATCAAACGGGTGCCGACCCGCAAAGTTCTCCGGCAGCGGCATCCGCTTCGGGTCATAGGTCTCTTCCCAGCCCGGGGGAGAGAGCAGCGGGTCATGTGGCGCAGTGAAGTTGACCTGCAGAAAGAATGGCCTCTCCGTCTCTCGCTCCAGGAACTCGATCGCGGCATCGGCAAACTTCGCACTGATGTCGGGCGTCAATCCTACTCCCTGCTCGGGCTGAAGCTGCCGGTCATCGGTCTGGAACATCCAGCCCCGGTAACCGGTGACAAGCCGGCCGGCGCTGTCATACTGGGGTGTCTCGGGGCGTTTGCCCGAACCGAAAAGGCCCAGGCTCTCCTGGAAACCGCGGCTGGAAGGCCGTCCGGCAATCATCCACTTCCCTACCCACCAGGTGCAATAT
>JAPYUD010000521.1:0-2864 GCA_029936215.1 Pirellulaceae bacterium
GTCCTTGGTCAGGGCATGCATCGGCCAGTGGGCTGCCGTGTAGGCAACGTAGAGGAAAAACGGCCTCTCCGGAGACTCGCTGGTGTGGTCCTTGAGAAACGTTACCGCGTTATCACTGATGGCGTCCGTGTAGTAATAGGTCTCGGGTTTGTATTTCGGATCGTTGTCCGGCGTGATAAACGTGTTGGCTCGGCAGAGCGTGGCGGGATCGTAGAAACTGCCCGCCCCGATAATCGTGCCATAGAATTTCTCAAAACCCCGCTGCATTGGCCAGTTGTCTTTTGGACCCTCGGGACGGGTAAATCGGGTCACGTGCCATTTGCCACTCATATAGGACCGGTAGCCGGCGGTTCCCAGTGCCTCGGCAATCGAGACCACGTTGCGTCCCAGTTCGCCCTGGTAACCGGGCAGGTTCCTGTTACCCGTCATCAAGCCAATGCCCGCCTGGTGTTGGTACACACCCGTCAACAACGAGGCGCGAGTCGGGCAACAGCGTGCGGTGTTGTAGAACTGTGTGAAGCGAAGCCCGTTTTCTGCAAGGCCGTCAAGGGTCGGGGTGTTAATCTCGCCACCGTAACAACCAAGGTCCGAATACCCCATGTCATCGGACATGATCAAGACGATGTTGGGTTGTGACTTGCCGCCTGCCGCCATCAGCTGGTTCGCCAGTGGAAGCACGAGGACGGCGGAAAGGATGACGCATAGTTGCTGGGTACGTTTCATTTGTCCTGGCCTGGAATTGGTTGCGTGTGGGTGGATCGTTAGTTTACGGATTATTCCTGCTGCTGCGAATCCTCGGGTTCACTGAGTGCCTTGGGGGGCTTGGCCTGCGCGTCAGCCGATGCCGGGGCCTGGGGAGAGTCCGGTTTGAAAAGCGACTCGACGTAGTGGACCAGCGACCAGCGGTCCTGCTGCGGCAGGTTGCGGTAGCTTGGCATCGGGCCAATCGTGGGCCCGTCAGAGATGATGCGGAACAGATCGGTCTTTGCCGCCCCGCTGCGAAAGACCCGGTTGGTCAGGTTTCGGGAGTTCTGAATCGGTCGCTTCATCTCGTCGTTCCAGTTGTCAAACGTCCCCTCCCATCGGGCCAGTCCGACCGGCCGTGGTTTCTTCCCCTGGTGGCAACTGACACAGGCCTGCTCGATAAAGAGAATCCTCCCGCGGGTGACCGTCTCGATTGTCACCTCCGGCTCCTCGCCCATCTCCAGCGGCTCGGACTTTCGGCCGCCGAAATCGGGATCGAAACGGTTAATTACGACCTCATCGTAATCGTCATAGAAATTGCCCAGGCTCTTGATAAAGACCACCAGTGACCAGCGGTCCTGCTCAGGAAGGTGGGCAAACGGCGGCATGGAGGATCCGTACAACCCGCGGGTCAGCGTGCGGAACAGGTCGCTGTCAGTCGGGACTGCACCGTACTCGGTCGAACGGCTCTTGAATTTCGCGTAGTTAAAGTTGCGAGGGTAGTTGCCAGAGTACCACTGCCGTGTGGCCGATCCGTTACCGCGGCCGTACGGTCCATGGCAGCCGGCACAATTCTGTTGGAACAGCGCCAGGCCTCGCTCAAGCGTGGGCAGGTCGACATAGAGTGCGAAGATCCCCTCCGGGTCGACCTCGAAAAAGGGACTGTGCATCTCGATTCGAATGTCATCAGGAACCGCGGTGCTGGTGCGAAACACCTGTTCGGCATGCTCCCGGGCCTCTCGCTCAAGGACCAGCGAGCCGGGAGAATCGGCGGATGCCTGCTTGAGCCGGGCGAGAAACGTGTTGAAGTCCGCGGTGATCTTCTCCGGCGGCTGCGGGACCGGCGGATCTTTCTCCAGGGCAGGGCGATACGGTGTTTCCGGCGGGGGTGGGCTGGCCGCGTGGCTGCTGCTCTCCTCGCTGGACCCTGGCCTGGCAAGGTGCATCCCGATGGAGACTGCCAGCAGCAGGGAGGTGATCACCAGCAGGGGAATAGCAAGCGTGCGCATGAGAGAACGTGCCTCGTGCTGGCAGAGTGGCCTGGCCGCGTGTTCGCCAGGGTCACTCGGTCTTTTCTTTGAATGTGAATCCAAGCTCGACGGAACCGGTCTCGGCGACTGTTACCTCGAGTTGCTGTTCTCCCAGTTCCTCGTGCCAGGCGGAGAGCGTGTACTCGCCGGGCGGAAGCCCCTCGATCTTGTACTCTCCCTTGGCGTTGGTGACCGCGAAGTAGGGGTGGTCCATGACAAAATAGTAGGCAGTCATCCAGGGGTGGATGTCGCACTGCACCATCACCTCCTTCTCGCGGTATCTGAAGACCTTCTCGCGGTCCTCGGTGTCGGCTGGCTGGGCGACATTAAAGGCCCGGTTCTTGAAGGAGAAGGAGCGAACGTTATGCAGGACCGGATCGCTGTTGCGCATCAGGAACTTCTGGCCAATTCGAACTCCCTGCACCCGGGGCCGGAACATGCACTTGTCCTGGTTGATCACGGCCGGTTCCTCGGGAATCGGGTATTCCTTTTTCTCCAGGCCCTTCCTCACGTAGACAAAGACATTGGCCAGCTCTCCCTTCTCGCTGACCATCATCTTCTCGTCCAGCAGCGGGGTTTTGTGAAGTTCCTGGCAGGCACTGACCTTTCCCCCTTTTTCCCTCAGCCGGAGCGGTGCGCGTTTCGGCCGCGGTCCTTCAAACCGGATAACTCCCGTGATACCGGTTGTTTCCTCGGTCGGATCGATCGTTGAGACACTATTCATCGCCTGGAACTTGTCGGCCATGTTCCCGGCAGCAAGGAATCCAGTGGTCTGGTTAGCAACGCGTGGATCGTGATATTCGTGGGTTTCGGGGGGATCGGTTAACTTCCATGCCAGTATCCCGCTCACGAGCAGGACAATCCCAGCGG
>JAPYUD010000522.1:0-2857 GCA_029936215.1 Pirellulaceae bacterium
CGCCAGGTCAAAGGAGTACTTCAGAGCGACTTCCAGGTACGCGGCGAGAAGCTCATTGGCGTCCGGATGATCAGGGTTCCGGGCAAGGAAGTTCTCACTCGACTCCGCCAGGGAATCGATCGCCTTCTTGTTGATCACCTGCCGCCGGACTGCAGCGATCTCAATGGACAGTGCATGAAAACGGGTCCGCACCGGATCGTCCATCCTGGCCGCATTCTCACGCAGCAACGTCGCGACCCGGATCGAACCAATTCGCTCCATCTGTTTCAGCTTGTCGAGCAACGTGCTATAAGCGTCGGCCGATCCCCTCGAGTCGAGATAGGCACGCTCACAATCATCGAGCGACGTCTCAATCTGCATCGACTCGTCAACCATGTCCAGAAATGCCAGGGGCAAACTCATCCCCTGCCGCACTCGCCTGGTAAGGCCGTTGGACATATCGGCGACGTTGGTCAGCTCACCCTCTGCATTGAACATGAAGAAGTAATAGAACTGCCCAAACCGGATGTCGCAATTCCCAGGAAGTTCCGCTCCCGAAAGGCAAATCGGAACCCGCTGGTGAAGCTGCTTGAGCTCGTCGGATGGGAGCAGCACGGCCCCCGCATCGCTAATCGCTCATCAGCCGCTTTCGAGGTTGAAGTTATAGAGGACCACCGATGGCCGCTTGTTGGCCTTGTTCGCCTCGAGGAAACGATTAACGTTTCCCTGGGCGTAGGGCAACGTCATCTCCTGGGCGAACGCCGGAGCTGCCAGCAAAAGCAGCGGAATAGCCATTGTCGAAATCTTCATGAGAGCTTTCCTTTTCCAGAGCCAAAGCAGGCCGGAACCACCAGGTTGCTGGCAAGATTCCACGACCACCTGCTTTTGGATTCTACTAGACCATTTGCCGGATGGACAAGCTTCCTACGGCGCCTGGGCGCAGTAAAAATGACAACGGGTAGTGTGAAAACAGCACATTCGAGGTAGTTCAAATTGCCTTTTTCACTCTGCGCTGGCATACTGCCGAAAGAAGATACAGAGGCAGGTATTTCTCCTATGAAAAACAACTTTGAACTGAACCGACGGCAGGCCCTCGTCACGGCCGGCATGGGCGCGCTTTCGCTCGGCATGCCGGGCATGGTGATGGGTCGCGACAAGCTGGACGAGAGCGGCAATGCCGTTGCCGCCGAGAAGTCCTGCATCTTCGTCCTGCTCTGCGGCGGACCGAGCCATGTCGATACCTGGGACATGAAACCGAATGCCCCCGAATCGATCCGGGGGCCGTACATGCCGATCTCCACGAAGGTGCCTGGCATGCGGATCAACGAGATGCACACGCGTCTCTCGCAGTTAACCGACCAGTTCACGCTGATCAACTCCATGTCCCATCCGGGTGCAATCAGCAATCACTTCGATGCGATGCATAACCTGCTCAGCGGCCAGTCCACCAAACGCGTCCAGCAGGGCACGCCGGATGACCAGCCGTACCTCGGCTCGTTCGTCGCCAAGCACAATCCAAGCTCGCGGAACATCGTCTCCAACGCCTGGCTGATCAAGTGCGTCGGGCCACCGGTCTTTTGCGCACCGAATATCGGCATCGGTGGCTACCTCGGTTCGGCCTACGCGCCAGTCTTCATCGGCTCGGCACAGAATCATCCGGCGATGGAGAACTTCACGCCCCCGCCGATTTATGACCTTGGCGATGAAAAACGCCTGGCCAAGCGTCGCACACTCCTCGGTGACATCGAGAGCAACGTGCTCTCCAGTGACCCACGTGCTGAGGACTGGGTAGATCTTCGAGAGAAGGGCTACGATGCGATGACCCGCCCCGAGGGCCGGGACGCATTTAACCTGGACCAGGAGCCCGACACGATGCGCGACCGTTACGGGCGCCATCCACTCGGGCAAAACCTGCTTCTGGCCCGACGAATGGTCGAGGCTGGCGTGCGGTTCGTCACCGTCAACGGCTGGACCGGCCAGGCCCCACACGATACCAAGGGTCCACCCAGCAGCAGCTGGGACATGCACGGCGGAAACATGGGCATGGGCAACGCCTTCGGAACCGGATCCTACGGTATGGGATTTTGCCTGCCGCGGCTGGACGAGGCACTTTCCGGGCTGTTCTCCGACCTCAAAGAGCGCGGCATGATGGACAACACGCTGGTGGTTGTGACCGGCGAATTTGGCCGCACACCGAACGTTCTTACCCAGCAGCCCCCCGGCCGCCAGCACTGGCCGAGGTGTTTCTCCTCGATCATGGCCGGTGCGGGGATCGGCGGTGGACGGGTGTATGGCAAGTCGGACAGCCGCGGTGGATCGGTCGTCAGCAACCGTATTCGGCCCGAGGAACTCTCCGCAACCATCTACCACGCCCTCGACATCCCGCTCAACGGGCCGCAGAACAACACCGGCATTTCACGCCCCCTCACAACGGGCAAACCGGTGATGGAATTGTTCGGCTAGCGTGGTCGTCAGTGCCACGATTCTTCATCGCTCTGCCATGCCACCCACCGTGACCAGGTCGATAGACGGATAGTTCGTCCTGAAAAGGTATCACCACTTTACAGGTCCTCCACCTCCATCTGGGAATCCACCATGGAACTCTTTCTCTCCTTTCTCTCACTGATCCTGTTAAGCGCTGGCCTGGGGATCGACAACGGGCTCTTGATCGAGTTCTCACTCAAGGGTCTGCGTCTTGAGCCCAGGAAGCATCTGCTCTGGCGATCGGTGGCACTGGTCTTTGCGGCGCTGCTGCGAATCGGCTTCCTCTTTAGCCTCTCCAAGTTCACCTTCCTGGAAAAGACGCTGCCCGAATATGCCTGGCTCCCCAATCGCTGGTTTCCTACAGAGCACGCGGCCCCTTTGACCTGGATGAGCC
>JAPYUD010000523.1:0-2852 GCA_029936215.1 Pirellulaceae bacterium
ATCCAGGCGGCAATGATGAAAACGGTCGGGAAGTAGCTCAATCAGCGGACCAGCGAGGCGAGGATCTTTCGTTCCCCCTGGAAAGTGCGCCGCCCGTGCATGCAGACGTGGTTATCCAGCAGGGCCACGTCCCCCTGCTGCCAGGGAAGATCAAAGGCCAGGATGCCAGCAATCTCCACGGCGGTCTGCACACTCTCCGCATCGAGGTGCGAGCCATCACCAAAGGTGATCGACTGGTCAGGCGAAACGCCCTCCGCACTCCAGCCCTGGTAGGCTGCAATCAGCTGGTTAAAGAAAGATGTTCTGCCCGGAGCAATTTCTCGTACCGCAGGAAGGACAGGCGTGGTGGCTCTCAGGCTGCCATCCTCAAGCCATTGCCAGCTGTAGCCCAGCTGGTGCATCCGCTCTTCCGCCGCCTCCCGTGATTCAACACGAAACGTGCTCTGCCAGCTTCGCCCCATGCCCGACGTGGGATCATCGTCTCCTGGCATGATGTTCGAGTAGAGGAGTCCCTTCGTGCGGCAGGCATCGGCAAATTCCGGTTCGGCCTGCTCCAGGCGGCTCCAGAGCTCGTCCGACCGGCAGACCGGCGTGGCACCTCCCCGGTCGGCAGGTCTTTCACAGAAGAAAAACAGGTGGCTGGGGAAAAATGGAGTCTGTGCCAGTTCGTGATGCAGGTAGATATTCACCTCTGGCGGGGACTCGTTGGCCGTGAAGACACGATCGGTACGGTTGACTCGCACGGCGTTGGACAGCGACTCACGGTAGGGGAAGTTCTCGAAGTGGAAGGCTGCAATAAATCGGTCAAAGTCCACGTCTGTCCGCACCGGGAACCCGCGAAACAGGATGGCACCGTGATCGCATGCCTGCTGCCTGAGCAGCGCGCCCTGGCCAGCGAGCCAGTTGATCGTGGTATCCAGGTCCAGGCCGCCGCCAAGTGGCTGGAGCACCAGTGGAAAGAGGGTTCCCTGGCATTGCTGCTGGCCGGCAAGTTCCAGCGTCTTGACGGCCACCACATCAGTCATCATCCGCTCCGTCTCTCTACCACTGGCGACTGGTAATTCCAGTCGACTACCTGTTTCTCTTGCGACTCTGTTTCGATGTAGTGGAGGGGAGGGACTTCACCCAGGTCTGCCAGGTGTAGAGGTACTCTGCCGCATAAATCCAGCCATCCCGGTTCACATCGAGCATCCCGAAAACCTGGCCAGCCGTCTTCTCGTTCTTGATCCGCGGATGCCGCAGGAACTCTGCACGACTGATATAGCCATCCCTGTTTACGTCCGCCACGTCGAGCAGTTCCTTGGCCTCGTCGGTCACGTGTCGGTTTTCCCGGTACTCGGCAAGCGAGATATACCAGTTCTGGTCCTTGTCGGTGACCCGGAAGATCGCCCCACGAATCGTCTCGCTCCCGTAACGACCATTGACGACATATTCCTGCCAGGTGAGATAGTTATCCCGGTTCTGGTCCAGGAAACGGAAAGTACTTACGTACGTCGTATCGTAGGCGGTCCTGCCATCGGCACCAAGCATCCGAAGTACCTTCTCGGGGGCAAGTTGCTTTGCCTTGTCCTCTGTCGGCTGGACCTGGACGGCAGGTACTGGCGGTGCATAAGGCTGCTGGGCCAGGAGCACTTCATTCGCCACAAGCAGAATCAACAGCGAGGCAATTCGACAGGACATGAGAGGACTCTCCATGAAAAGCAGACGAGCTTCTTTCATCCTAGTTCACCCCCAGGCGGATGTCCGGTGGTGAATTATCCAGCCTTGAGGATTTTTCGCAGGACCGGCTCGTACTGATCCGCGTATCGCATCATCCCCAGGTCATTGGGATGCGAGCCATCGGTCGCCCCGTCCCCGTCGCTACCGATCAGATCCTTGCCTTCCAGGTAGTAAAGCCGCTTGGTCCCCTCGGCACGGAGCTTCTCGAAAGAGCTGCGCAGCGCCTGGCGGCTCTTCTCATGGCGTGCCCGCGCGCTGGCAAAGAAACCGGCGTTGGAATAAGTGCGATCCTCGACAAGCAGGATCGGCACCTCCGGCTGGTGTGCTCGCAACTGCTTGACCAGCGGGATCGTCCGCTCCGCCACCTGGTCTCCCTGCAGGTTCGGCAGGCAGTCAATGACCTGGACCGCAGCATCCAGCTGGCTGAGGTACTTGCCAACCTCCAGCTCCATGCGGCCATTGCCGGAGAATCCCAGGTTGATCGTGGGGAGACCCAGTCGTCGGCCCAGGATTGCAGGGATCGCCATGCCGGGCCTCGATGCGCAGGCACCATGCATGATCGATGTGCCGTAAAACACGATTGGCTTCTCGCTGCGGGGTGCCAGCGGTTCCAGTTTATCCCCGGATGCGACGCCAACCTCGAGTTTCGTAACGCCATTGTAAAGTGGCAGGTAGAGTGCAAACTGGCGCATCCCTCCTCCCGCTGGCGGATCGATACCACGAGCCAGCACCGCCTCGACTGATTGTGCCGTTGGCCGCGAGACCTGGACCCAGCGCTCACGGCCCTGGTCATCAAGGGCGTAAAGATCCACACCACTCACCCCGGTCGCTGGCATGTGAGGCATGGCAATCTTGCTGGAGGTGAGCGTGTAACGCACCGAGAGCTCGCTGGTCTGCGCCCGGAAGCGAGCGATCATTCCCGCGCTATGCCGGCTCAATGACCAGACCGGGGCTCGCACTTCCTTTTCGGCAGTCGCTGGCAGGCGGTCGTAATAGGCGGTTGTCTGATCGAACCCCTTCCCCTCCACGCCCCAGTCGGCAACATCAAACCAGCTTGTCTCGGCTGCTGCTGACTGCCGCGGGAACCCTCCCAGGCAATATCCTGTCACGCCCGTGGCCAGGCCGGCCAGCAT
>JAPYUD010000524.1:0-2840 GCA_029936215.1 Pirellulaceae bacterium
GAACCAAACTTGTAGCCCGCCTGGATGATGGTTTGGACATCTTGCGACAGGGTAAAGTCCAGTGGCGAATTGTCCGCCAGTTCGTCCTCCTCGATCCAGCCAGCCGCCTTCCAGCGAGCGACAATCTTCTCGAGTTCTTCCGGGCGAGTCAACTTCACCCGCACCGGCGACATGTTAAAAACACCCACATTCTGTTCCGCCGCAACCGGGAGCACATGGTCCGCAGCAGACATGTTAAGGATTCCGTACTTGACCATGATTGTGGCCCAGATATCATCTTCCAGCGCCATATTTAACATCTCGTGCCCGGGATCCTGGAAGAAATACTCGGTGACACCGATAAAACGTATCTTTCCGGCCTGCTGCAATTGTTCGATCGTCGGGTAAAGGCGGTCAACGATGTCGCGGTAATTACCAGGCACCAGTCCATGGAACTGGTAGATGTCAATTACTTCCATTCCCAAGCGGGAAAGACTGCGTTCGCAGGCGCTGACGAGTTCACCGGGCGAAATCACGTCGCCCGTCGCCTTGTTGGTGGGGGTAAACTTGGTTGCCATGATATAGTCGTCCCTAGGGACTCCCGCCAGGGCACGGCCAAGAAGAACCTCGCTCTCAGAATAGGCCGCCGCCGTGTCAAAGAGATTAATCCCATGGTCAAGCGCCTCATGCACCACGCGAACCGATTCCCCGTCATCTGAATGCGTATTCTGGCCCAGTCGGCTCGGGCCGCCGGTACCAAGGCCAACAAACGAGACCTCCAGGTTGGTCCGTCCAAGCGTGCGATATTGCATAGCGTCGTAAACCTCACTCCAAGGAAGCCACATTTTAACCAATAAGCGAGTTTTTTATGCAGGGGACAACCGTCCGTATTGCATTCGGCGATTAAAAAAGTAACCTCTTCTGGAGACTCCTCACCGGCCCGGATACACACCCATGAAAATACGTTCTGTAAAAATCACTGTCGTGGACATCCCGCAAGTCGCCCCCATCGCCCCTTACCGTTCCCACATTCGTTCCAGTTCAACTACGACAAGCGGCATTGTGGAGATCGCCACCGAGAGCGGCATCACCGGGCTGGGTGAATTTAACCTCAATTTCCTTCCCGGCCTTGACGTCACCCAGATGCAGAAAGATGCCGATTGGATCCTGGGCCGACAGGCGGGGAACCTTGAGAGCTTCCACGCGGATTGCCCGCTAGAGACACGATTGAAATCGGGTATCGAAATAGCGATGTGGGATATTGCTGGCAAGGCCGCCGGGGTCCCGGTCGCCACGCTGCTTGGCGGAATTGTCCGGCCACGGGTGGAACTGGCGGCCTGTATGGGTATCCAGACCTACGAGAGGGCAGGCGAAATTGCCAGCCTCTACGTCGAGCAGGGGTTCACCACGCTCAAGACGAAGGCGGGGTCGGACATGCACGAGGATCTCGAGATGGTACGAGGCATTCGCGATGCCGTGGGGATGAAACTGAAGTTACGAATTGATCCTAACCGCGCTTACACTCCCGATGCTGCGATTGAACTATGTCGACAGCTGGAACAATACGAGCTTGAGTACCTCGAGCAACCAATTCCCGCAGACCCACTGGCAGATGCCGTCCGGTTGCGTGCCCAGACAACGGTCCCGATTGCACTGAACGAGAGCGTTATCGGGCCGGACACGGCCTGGGAGATCCTTCACCAGGGTGCCTCCGAATTGCTCCTTCCCGACACACATATCGCCGGCGGAATTCTTCCCTGCGTCAAGATCGGGCATCTTGCCGAAAGTGCTGGTGCGACCTGCATCATGCATTGCGGCCACGATCTCGGACCAAAGACGGCAGCCATGGTCCATGTGGCCGCCTCCGGCCCCGCTTACAAACTTGGCAACGATTCCACCTACTACGGCCTCGAGGATGACATCACGACGGCACCACTTCAAATCACCAATGGGCATATTGAAGTTCCCAGCGAGGCAGGTTTGGGAATTGAGGTCGACCAGGAAAAATTAAAAAGATACGCGATTTAAACGATGGAGCGGAAAAAACGATGAACAGGTCCTTGAAAATAAATTCCCTTTTCGTGGCAGGACTCGCCCTTATTGCCGCACTTGCCACCAGCGCATCGGCGGAGGGTCGGCCGCCAAATATTCTCTTTATTCTTGCCGATGATGTAGGCCAGGAAGTGCTTGGTTGTTACGGGGGAGAAAGCTATCAGACCCCCCATCTCGACGCCCTGGCAGAAAGTGGAATGCGATTCCGCCATTGCTACAGCATGCCCGTATGCCACCCAAGCCGAATCTGCCTGCTGACCGGAAAATACCCCTTCCAGCTCGATAACCCATCGTGGGGTTCCTTTCCTGTCAGCGAGGAAAAGACGACCCTGGCCCAGGTTCTTCGCGGGCAAGGATACGCGACGGCGATTTCCGGAAAATGGCAAATTGCGTTGCTCGGCAAGGACCCTCGGCACCCAAACCGGCTTGGATTCGACGAGCATTGCTTGTTCGGATGGCATGAAGGACCACGATATTTTGAACCGATGATCTGGCAAAATGGAAAACTGCGTGATGACACAACCGGGATCTATGGCCCGGACATCTATGTCGATTACCTCGTCGACTTTTTTCGACGAAACAAGGAGCGACCGTTTTTCGCCTTCTACTCCATGGCACTATGCCATGACGTGACGGACGACCTCGAGAAACCAGTTCCCCATGGCCCCAACGACCGATACGAGTCGTATGCGGAGATGGTCGCCTCGATGGATTCCCATGTGGGTCGAATTGTCCGGTCACTCGACGAGCTCTCGCTTCGAAGGAACACGCTCATCTTCTTCAGTACCGATAACGGAACGCCCAAGAGG
>JAPYUD010000525.1:0-1375 GCA_029936215.1 Pirellulaceae bacterium
GCCACGTACCGGGGAGGAGATTTCAGGTTCACGTAGGTCCCGAACAACGGAGCCAGGAGGTTGTAGCGATAGTCCTCAGCAAGCTGACGCCACTCGGCCGGGACATCCGCATCGTCAAAGAGATCCAGGAAGGTCTGCTGGGGATTGAGTCCGGAGGCGACAAACTTCCGTGCACGAATCTGTCGGCCGTCGGCGGTCTCCACGCCAACAACCCGGCCTGATTCAACCAGTATCCGCTTGATCTGCACCTGGCAGTCAATTGTCCCGCCACTCTCCTTGACCGAGGCAACAAGTGCGCTGGCAAGCTGGCCTGAACCACCAAGGCAGATCTGGGCATAGGCGTCCGCCGCCAGCAGCTGCGGGATATGATGACCAAAACCTGGCTCCCGCAGGTCGACTTCCCGCAGACCATTAAAAAACAGTAGTCCTGCCTGGATCACCGGGTGTCGAAATTCCCTGCGGACAAACTCCAGTGGAGACAACTGGCTCACTTCCAGAAGTTGCCTGCCCAGCGAGGACCTGGCAAGCAGCTCGGTTCTCTCCTCCGGGGGCAATGGCGGAGCCTGGGCCTCAGGAACCAGGATCTGCCTGACGATTGGCTCAAATGAGGTCCGCCAGCGAATCAACGTCTCCGCATCCTGCTCGTCAAATCCGCGAAAGGATTCCACGGTACGATCAAAATCAGTCCACCACTGCAGGCTTCGACCGTCACGGCAGACCAGGGCGACGTTCAAATCCGGCTGCACGTACTCGGCACCATGCCTGCGAAGCTCAAGGTCATGATACCAGGGAAGTTGATCAAGGCCCCTGTGGAAGAAGGCGTGGGTGTTATGCCAGAAATCACTCCCCTGGGGACATTCCTCGGTTTTCAGGCCACCACCAGGCTGCGCAGCCTGTTCCAGGCAGATCGTTTCCAGCCCGGCTTGTCCTGCATAGGCCTGCAGGATCAGGCTGTTATGTCCGCTCCCCAGGAGAATGCCATCGTAGATCTCAGGCATGAAGTCAATATCCTGCTCACTTGGTTCCTATCCGCCCCGCCCCATCCTCGATCACTAGATGGTATACTCCACCCCAAACCAAAGCCACAAACCCCTGCTTACTCCTGATCCAGTACAAATCAATTCGTGGAGAAGAGGAGGCCCGTTGTGAACCAACAATCTGACCAGAAGCTCAACCTGCTCAAGCACACCCGCCGTGAATTCCGTGAACGAATGGAATCGGGAGAGCTGAAGGCTTGTATTATTCCGGTTGCTGCCACCGAGCAGCACCTGGAACACCTGGCGATGGAACACGACTGGCGCAGCTGCATGCTGATCTCTACCGAGGTCGCTCGCTCGCTCGCTCCGAATGTGATGGTTGCCCCGGTGATGAACAT
>JAPYUD010000525.1:1385-2834 GCA_029936215.1 Pirellulaceae bacterium
AATCAGTGAGCATCACATGAGACACATCGGAACGCTCACTGCCCTGCCAGGCAGCTGGCTGTCGGTACTCTTTGATAGCATTCGCAGCATGCACCACGCCGGCTTTACCAATATCCTGGTGCTCAATGGACATGGCGGAAACGTGGCACCCTGCGAGGGCATGTGGGGCCAGTTTCTACAGCGGCTGGAAATCAACCTTTTCTTCCACTCCTACTGGGACTTTCTTAGTGACGAGTTTGCCCAGCAGCATCTTGAGTCAGGGCGTTGGCCGGGCCATGCCCAGGAATTTGAGACCGCTTTTGCCCTGGCGGCATTTCCCGAGAACGTGAGAGAGCAGGCGATGCACGACCAGGAAGACAAGGAACCGCTGCTGGCCAGGGCAGAATCGGGCCAGGCCCTGATTGACGAAATCGTGAAAAACACGGCAGAGTTCGTTGCCGGGATGATCGATGGCAGCCAGGTGGCCGAGATCCCGGAATTTCACTAACCCATACAGGTTATTTGTCCGGCCTGGCAAGGGGCGTGAGTTGCCCCTCGCTATCCACCGTGAAAACAGAACGTGCACGGGAATCGACGACGACCAATTTCCCTCCCTGCCGGCTGATACCAACCGGGTTCACCAGTGGAGCACCATCCACCAGCTTGAGAGGTTCGGCACCCTCCACGACGTGCCAGATTGCCTTGCCAAGGCCGTCGGTGATAAAGGCCGTCCCCTTCTCATCCAGGACAATATCGTGGGGAAATCGGAAAGGCCGCCCGGCGACCACCGTCTCCAGACTTCCGTCGGCAGCAAGCCGCTGCACCGGGTCCATCCCTCGCGAGATAATCCACGCCCTGCCCTCCGCATCCATCGTGATCCCGGTTGGAGCTCTCACCATCGCTACCTTTTCTGGTGTACCACCCTCGCCGGCAACCTTCCATACGCAGTGCAACTCCAGGTCCGTCACCAGTAAATTTCCATCCGCATCCACGGCAATCCCCATGGGGATTCCGATTCCGCCACCTGTGAGTGCCGTCGGCTCCTCTCCCTCGGCATTGAAACGATAGATATCCCGAGTGGCGCTGTCACCGGCCAGCAACTTCCCGTTTCTATCGATCGCCAGGCAACGAATGGCATTGAGCGGTGTGCGAAACTTCTTCTTCGCCGTCCAGTAAGGTTCTACCTTGCCATCACGCAGTCTCCAGATACCTGGCAACTGGCGGTCGGCAATATAGAGATCTCCAGATTCTGCCGCCACAACCGCAATCGGGTACTGCAGGTCGGCTCCACGAAGCTGAAAACCTTCCGGTGCCAGAGCAATACTGAGCAGCACAAGCACTGGCAGGCAATAAATCGGTACGCGACAGGTATCTCTGGTGAATAGATTACTCATTGGATGTCACTTGGAACGAAAAGATAAGGTCTTGTCTCCATGCCTGAAAATCACTGATCGGCTGCCAAATTCTACC
>JAPYUD010000526.1:0-2832 GCA_029936215.1 Pirellulaceae bacterium
GCTTGAGGGTGAGGTCGATATCACCGAGGACGGAACCGACACGACGATCACGCTCGGACCTGGCGACATGGCCCATTTTCCGCTGGGCATGAAGACGCACTGGCATGTGAAGCAGGCGGTCCGCAAGTTCTTTGTCATCCGCACTCCCGAACCGTTTGAACTGTAAGCTCGCTTCCCCTTCGGGTGATCGTGAATCCTGGGAATCTTTGACCACCCATCTCCAACAAAAGTATACTTGTCAGGAGATCGAATGAGCCGTTTCTCGTGGAGGAAAATGGTCGTGTTAAGGTATGTGACAATTCTGCTTCTTGCCACCATCGTCTTTCCCGCAACGAGTTCCGCACAACAGTTTGTCTCATTCTATGGCGAAGCAGTCGACGTATTTGACGGCGATATGTTCACCATTTTGTTGAAGAAACAATCTGGAGACTATCTGGTTGAAAATGGGTGGCTGACACCGATGGAGCGAATGACGGGACGGGTTGTCATTCAGCTCCAGGGAATCGATGCACCCGAGCGGAGTGCAAATCACCCTTACTGGCGAGAGGCGAGAGCCCACCTGTCGAGCAGGCTCAGCAGACAGGTGGTCAACATCCAGGCAATGTTGACACCACGTGGACTCAATCGAAGTGGCCTGGGGGGTCCAGTCGTTGGCGTCGCACGCATTGGCAACTCTCCCACACCACTGAACTTCTCGTTGATTGAAGTCGGTTTAGCGAAGGATGATTGGGATGTTTCGTTTGGACGGGACTACGTCAATGCGCAGAAGCAGGCAATGTCCAGGCGTGTTGGAATCTGGGCTGACCGGCGGCAGTACGAACTGGAGAACGATTTCAGAATCAGGCTTTATGGAAATGGCGGGAACAGCGAGCAAATCAAGCTGGTTCCCTGCCCGAATGGCAAGTTCTCCCGCAATGGGAAACCCGAGACTCGCAAGAGTCCTTTTCCCAATCGTGGTGTCGGCAAGCAAGAATGGCAAAAGTGAGCCGCCGCTCAGGATCGCCCGGCGATTTCTCGGATGAGGAACTCGGAAGCCGGTGGTAGGGCTGACTTTTCCCCCTCCAAGGGTGTCTGCTGCTTATCCATTCCAGAACGGCTACAATCGTGCCGTCTCCCAAGGTTTGAGATTCGAGAAGCACTGCCATGAAAGAGACCGCTATCGATGTCCCCTGGCTGAAGGTATTCGCCACCGGGTTCAAGCACGGCATCAAGTGGGCTGGCGCCAGCCTGCTGTTCGAACTGCCGATCCTGCTTGGCATGCTGCTGGGGCTCACGAGCAAGGAGCAGGCGATCAGGGCGGCCTGGGGGATTCCAGCCCTGGTGGCGGGCCTGGGCTGCCTGCTTGCCCTGATGGGCATCATCGCGGTCGCCTACATGAAGCACCGCTGGTTCAGGTACCTGGCACTGATGATCATAGTGCTCTTTTTTGGCAGCCAGGTGATGCTGCTGATCTTCCTGCCCTACGTGGGGATCTACGGTTTTATCGCGCAGCCCCCGGGCTCAGCGTTGGGCTTCAGCATCGCGGTCTCTCTTTACGCGTTCTTTCTCTACTGGTGGTCGAAAATTCCCATTGCCATGTTCATCAAGGCCAAGGTGCACGCCAGTATTTGGAGATGGTTTGTCGAGACAGCGAACAAGGACAACCGGAAAGGCCTGAAGAAGTTCATCAAGGAAGAACTTTGATCGCTGCGGCGGGTCAGTGTTCAGGGGCGGGTGACCACTTTCACGGTGTGCCAGTAGGCCCACTCGTTTCGCCAGTCATTGGCGCGATTTTCAATCCGCAGTTGAATCTGGCTTCCTGCGTATTTCGACAGGTCCACGGTCACGTCGAGCCACTCGTCGGTGACCGTCTCGGCACTCACCAGCTGGTCGGCCAGCAGGTCCTTGCCAGCCAGCACGCGCAGCTGCCAGTCTCCATGGGGATGATGACTGACCTTCAACTGCAGCAGCGTTTTCTTCCCCCGGGGCACCTCAAGTTCGCGTACCAGGTAACACGGTTTCTTGCGATCGAGCGGATGGGTCTGGACTGCCGTGATGTTTCGGAACACCGAATGTTTCACCACACCTTTCTCACCGACATCGACAACCTTGAAGCCAGGTGCCGCCTGCTGAATACTGCGCTGTTCCTCGGCAGTCACCTGGCCCGGCTGGCGTGGAATATTCAACCTGGCATTCCCTCCGGCAATCCGGCGGGCGACAAACTGTTGCAGCCTTGGCATCTTGCCGCTGACCGCCAGCTTGAGCGCCTGCTCGGGGTTCGCGGGCACCATCGGCTCGAGGGCAAACCAGAGCATCCGCGGAATGTTATTGTCCTCCACGTCCTCGCCATGTTTTGAAAGCGCCTCGAGGATCGGCCAGCGCTGCTCGAACTCCAGCCGCTGCAGGGCGGCCGCCAGGTAAAGCCGTACCACTGGCGAGGGATCCTTCTGGGCCATCTCGGCAAATTTTTTCAGTGCCCCAGCCGGTGGCTGGCGATCTTCACAGAGCATCTGGATTGCCCAGGCGCGAACGTGCTCGTCGTCGCTACTGCCAAGCAGCTTGACCAGGATCGAACTCTTGTTGCCTTCAAAACGCCCGGTCACGTGCATGGCCCAGAGGGCTCGAAGTCGCCTGGCAGAGGTCGCTGCCGTGTCGAACATTTTTTTCAGCTCCGCATGCACCGCTCCGCTGTCAAGTTTCCCTGCCGCCAGCCGACTCTGCAGCAGCAGGCGTGCCTGGCGGACGTACCAGTCGTTGGAATGGAACTGTAATTCGACCAGCTCCAGATCGCTCAGCGACCGCAGGTTCGGTTGCTTGATCGGCGTGGTTCCCTTGGGCAGGATCCGGTAGATC
>JAPYUD010000527.1:0-2830 GCA_029936215.1 Pirellulaceae bacterium
CGATCCGCTGGATCAGGTCCTGCTGGGCCTTGGTAAAGAAGGTATCGATCTGTGCCTTGGTAATGTGCCAGTTGGGATTGATCTTGGTTCGCCGCGAGTCATCCCAGGGAAGAGCAACTTCCTTCTTCTGCTCATCACTCAGGGTTGCATAGAACTCACGCACGATCCCCTCCGCAGCACTACTCGGCTTGGGGGCAGCCTGGAGCCTCTCTCCTGTGAGAAGAGAGGACGCAGAAGTAGCTACCGCCACGGCCGTTGTGGTGGCAAGAAACTGGCGACGATCCAGGGAACGATCACAATCGGAACATTGTCGTGGGTCTGTTTTTTCGGACATGATGCAATTTCCTGACTGGGGTGTGTTGGGAGTGATGGGGCCGGCAAAGACCACCGGTCAGCCTCCTGGAGGCTGCCAAACAGTATACCGGTCGAATACCGAAAAGGGAAAAACGCTCATCCGGAATGAAGAAAAAATCCCCCCTTCTGGCGTTCGTGAAGAAACCAGGTCAAGCGTGACAGTTGAACGGATCGACGGTAATATTGAGTCCCGACAAGCTACCTCTCTTCCAGTGATTGCACCATGCTCTCGATCCTCAGTAATCCACGCCGTGGCTGTCACGGCCTGACACGCCGGGAACTGCTCCAGGTCGGCGGTGCCGGGCTGCTGGGGCTGAACCTGCCGGGCCTGCTCCAGGCTGAGTCCACCCCGGGCCAGAGGAAAACCCGCGCCCGTTCGGTGCTGTTTATCTACCTGTTTGGTGGCCCCAGCCAGCTGGAGACATTTGACATGAAGCCGGATGCCGAGCTGGCAATCCGTGGTCCCTTCAAGACGATCCCGGGACGCAACCCGGAGATCCGGATCTGTGAACACCTACCGATGCTGGCAGACTGTTCCGACCAGTACTGCGTTGTACGGACGCTGAACCACTCGCAGAACGATCACAACGCGTCTCATTACATCCAGACCGGTCATCCCATGCCACCCGCGGAGCGAGGGCCGTCGAACGTCAACGCCGCGCCTAATGACTGGCCGTCAATGGGATCGGTCATCGAGCACCTGGACCGGCGGACAGGTCACCGGGAGGGGACCGTTCCGAGCTATATCTACCTCCCCAACCGGCACGGCGAGATCCAGCTTGGGGGCCAGTATGACCGGCTGGGTCAGTACGCCGGCTGGCTCGGCTCCCAGTACAACGCCTTTGCCACTCGCATTCACAAGCGCGAGAGCGGCGACAATCCCTACTTCCGGGACTGCACCGATGAGGAACTGAAGTTCAAGTTCCAGGGACTGGAGATCGGCAGCGGGATGACTCTTGACCGCCTCAATCACCGGCAGGGGCTGCTTGAGCAATTCGAGCTCCAGCGGCGGCGGCTGGGGAATGCCCTGCAGGTGACACGCTTCTCTGATGTTCGTCGGGCCGCCCTGGAAATGCTGGTGTCGAGTGATCTCCGCACCGCCCTGGACATACGCCAGGAACCGGACAGGCTGCGTGACCGGTACGGGAGAAACCTGTTTGGACAATCGCTGATGATGGGCAGGCGGATGATCGAGGCGGGAGGGCGATTTGTCACGGTCATCTGGGACATGACCGACGGTGCTGCCGCCGGCTGGGATTCCCACGAGGAACTCACTGGCAGCATGAAAAACCATCTCTTGCCCGGACTCGACCAGGGACTCTCTGCCCTGCTGGCAGACATGAAAGACCGTGGGCTGCTGGACGAGACACTGGTTGTCTGCCTGGGTGAAATGGGCCGCACGCCCCAGTTCATCAACCGTGGCAACCCGGATGGTCGTGACCACTGGAGTTACTGCTTCCCGGCAGTGCTGGCCGGGGCAGGCATAAAGAACGGACTTCTTTACGGCCAATCGGACCGGCATGCCGCCTATCCGCTGGAACATCCTGTCAGTCCCGAGGATCTGAGCGCAACCATTTTTGATGCTCTCGGAATCGATCCCCACCAGCCCCTGCTCGACAAGCAGGGGCAGCCGGTGCCGCTGGCCCAGGGTGGCCGCATCCTCGATGAGCTTTTCGGCTAGCAGCCTGCAGGCTCATTCCAGGAAATGCCTTAGCACGTTGGCAGTCACTTTCGAGATCCCGTCATCGACCGGGATCGAGAGTGTCCAGCAGAGAGAACCTGCCGAGAAGACAGCACCTCCGCTGGCCGTCTCATAAAGCACCATGTCCGCGCCACTCCCGTCGGGATTATCTCCCTTGGCCAGGTGCTGCAGGCCGGCCGGGGATTCCGGGCCGATCTTGTCCAGCTCATGGCCCGAGGCTCCCCCCGGGCACCGCTCGTGCAGGCTCTGGAAACCAAAGCAGCTTCCTGTCTCGAGGCCAGTCCCATCAAATACCCAGTGATCACCCTCCAGGACCCGGTACGGTGCTCCACTCTGGAAACCGCCATGGGAATAAGCAACCCCCAGCAGGTTGGCCTCCGATTCGCCTCGCAACTCGGTTTCTCCCTCGCGGCAACAGAGCATTGTCGACTCATCAACAAACTCCACCTCGGCATAAAGTCCACAGCCTGCCAGGTAAACCAGCCGTCCCCCCTCCTCATGGACCCACTTTTTTACCCGCTGGTACATTTCCACCGACCAGTATTCCGGGTGCGTGTTGAGCACCAGTACCCGGTACTGTTCCAGCGGCAGCGTACCGAAGTGCAACTCCGTTTCACTGTAGAGGTCGTAGCGAAACTTTTCTCGTTCCATCCAGCCCAGCAGCCGCCATTCCCCTGGTGCAAAAGCAGACTGCATGCGGCCGGCAATCGTATCGGTAATGCTGGCATACTCCGGTACACAGCTCGCCAGCTCCGGTCGCTCAAACGACAACGG
>JAPYUD010000528.1:0-1867 GCA_029936215.1 Pirellulaceae bacterium
GGTGAAAACATCAATGTCCAGGTACCCCTTCAGTAGCAGCGACTCCCCATTAACCAGCGTCGTGGTAAAATGGGATCCGGCCAGCGCGTGGGTCGTTGGGAGCAACTCGTGAAGTAACGGCCGGTTAGGGTAGGCACGTTTCCAGAGCTCTGCATAGCGGTCGTAAGGGATTAACACGCGGTCGCTACTGGTCGCCTCAGCCGGTTTCTCCGGGTCGTAGGGGATGATGATCGCATCGGCTGGCACCGTGACCTTGACCGGCTGATCGGCGGCCGGCGGCTGGGCTGCCAGGGAGTCTCCCAACAGCAGCGAGATCAGTAACCAGCACGCCGTGATTGCCGGGCGACGGGCGATTCGCTTGCAGAGAGTGGTCACTGCCCACCAGAGAATGGGCACGATCATGTAGAGAGGAATCAGTATCAAGCCAAACAGGAAAACCATGTCCCAGGCTTCCTGGAGCGAGGTCATGATTCCCAGTGCAGGTAATCCAATACTGGCGACCAGCACACCCACGATGTACTGGTACCGTGTTTTCCGGGTTGCTCCAGAGAGCCCCAGGCCAATCAGCACCACCACCAGACCGAGCAGAATTCCGAGGGCAGCAAGTCGCTGCCGGTTGACCAGTTTCACCTGCCAATTACCGGCAGATCCCAGGCTTCGCATCCTCATCACGCGTTCCTCGTCAAAGGTATGCAGATTGTCTGCCAGGTCCACGTTCAGGCTGCGAACGCCCTGCAAGGCCCAGAGATGATCCTCTTTCCCATCCCGCTGGTAGGCATCGACACCCAATGAAGCCTGCGTCTCCGCCGTGACAGTTTCCGCTGCCTCCCCTGCTGCTCCCGGCCCTGGTGGCGGTGGGGCCGAGGTATCGTCTGGCTTCTCTTCCTCTTTCTCAACTGGCGTTGCTACCGACGGCATGTCCTCCCCGGGCGGCTCTTCGGCTCCCGACTGGGCTGTTTCTCTCTCGGCATCGTAGACGCGTCCATCCTCGATACGATCACCTAATTCCAGATCTCCCACATCACCAAAAACATTCTCCTCCTGCATCCCAAAGTACTCTTCATCTGCAACCTGGGACTGGGGAACCATGGC
Source organism: Pirellulaceae bacterium (assembly GCA_029936215.1). Classification (GTDB taxonomy): domain Bacteria; phylum Planctomycetota; class Planctomycetia; order Pirellulales; family Pirellulaceae; genus SAT2750. The sequence continues at coordinate 1,093 of JAPYUD010000528.1, forward strand.
CGAATCGACTGCCTCATAACTGCTCTGAAACGTCATTCCAGCCGGGACGATGGAGGCAAGCAGATCCGCCAGGTCATCCAGGCGGTCGACAATTCTCGGTTGTTCAGGATCGATCTCGACCAACGAACCACGTAACCCTGCCATCTTGTAGTTTGGCGGCAAGACCACGTCCCAATGAAGCTCGGCAATGTTCACCTCGCGCTGCTGGTCCGATGTTCCCGCATAAAGCCTGGGAGCATCCGCAGTGATCGTGCCGGAAAAGGAGACCACGTCGACCGGCGTGCTATAGACAATTCGCAGGTCACGCAGCTGGGCGGCGGACTGGCTGGGCAAGCTGACAAGAATCCGCTGGCCGCGATTCTGGGGCTGAACCGGGTAATCATCAACAAGGATTGCCCAGAGCCTGGAGTCCGGCGGCAGGGCCAGCTGCAGGTAAGTTGATTTCGTACGGAACTGGTAGCGAGCAACGGTCTGGCTTTTTCCCTGGGCGGACAGGAATGTCACCATCGCTGCACGCTGGACCAGGATCGATGGAATCGGATGTTCCTCGTGCCGGGTCACCTCGACCCCTGCCGGCGGGATCAACCCGACAAAGCCATATCCTCCAAGCAAGCGGTCACCAACCACGTAATTGATGGCAATCAGGTCCCCGATATCGACTGGCCGGGCTGCTGTTTCAATGCTGACATCCAGGTCAATACTCCCCTCTACCGAGAACACTCCGGACTGGTACGAGACCGCCTCGGCGCGCACAATTGGAAGCGACTCCTGAATG
>JAPYUD010000528.1:1877-2824 GCA_029936215.1 Pirellulaceae bacterium
ACAATCGGCAACGACTCGGTGATCGGCGATCCCACCTCGATTTCACCGAGGGGAATCTCGGTCTGGATACCCAGGGTGAGATCACCGGCATGTCGTTCTGATAGCAACACTGTCCAGTAACGTCGCGACTTCTCCAGGCGGCTGCTGGATTGCTTCACCGTGGCCCCATTAAGGCCATAGATCTGCAGCGATTCGGGCGTCGACTCCGGCAGGGAAAACTCCACCTCGTTGAGCCGCGAACGCTGCACCTGGTAGGTCAACTCGTAATAGGTCGAAAGGGAACCCTCCTTGACATGAAAGAAAGAGTGCGAGCGTGCTGTCACGAGCGGGTCACTCCGCGTGACAGTAACGGTGGCGTCATAGTCGCTGTTATCAAAGTAGTAGGCGAACTGGGTCTCGATTCCACCCAGGCCGTATTTCTGTTTCTCGCCGTTTCCCAACGCCGTCAGACCGTTGAGATCCTCCGGCCGGACGATGAAATCATCGTGGACCTGTACGGCGATCGCCCCCACATCACGATCTGTCCCGATCACGTGGAAGCGAGGAAAGGAGACCGACTGCTGCTGCCAGCGATCAAGCCATCCAGCCGGCACACGCCTGGCAAGAAAGAAAACCTGCTGGCTCGAATCTGCCGGAATACTGCTTGGCAACTTGACCCGCATGGACCGCTGCATCCCATCGCTGGTCTCGTCCAGCACGAGCAGGTTCCCCTGCTCGTCGGTTACCTGGGTCACCTGCCAGTCATCCGGCACGGAAAACTGGAACTCGAACAGGTCATCCACTTCCGGCATCAACACGAAACCTCCCTGCACCTGCTGTCTCGACTCGTCGATCGACAGCAGCAGGTTGGTCGTCGTGTGCAACTGGCTCTGGGGCAACTGCACATCCGCCGAGAGATCGAAATCGAGCTGCGGCGCGTAGTAGGTTGTCAGCAGGCGGATCGGAGG
>JAPYUD010000529.1:0-1079 GCA_029936215.1 Pirellulaceae bacterium
CAGGCTGGGTACGAATCCGCTGTCCTGGATGAAGCTGATTACTTCCTCTGCCAGTTCTGACTGGATCTGCTGGGCAATCGCTTTTCCATCGAGAACTTGAGCTGCCACGTCTGTCACTACTCCCATGATTCAGTGCGGTCCGGGAAGATGCATTTTAGCGAACGCCGATTCTCTTGATAGCCCTGCCGGAGGTAACGATCCGTCCTGGCATACTTCAAGCATCATAGCGGTGTGGCTTATACTAGTGATCCGGTCCCTGGCAGAATTTCTCCTGCGGGCCTTCAATCGTGAAACCCACAGACGGACGACGATTCATGACGGACAAGAAAGAGGCGAGCGTTAGCTCGGTCGAGGCATTCAAGCACCAGAGCAACTACCTTGCCGGCGATATCCCCTCGGAGCTGGTCGACGATAACGACTTTTTCGGCAAGGGCAGCATCCAGTTGCTCAAGCATCACGGAACCTACCAGCAGGACCATCGTGATCAGCGCAAGCACGGCGAGGCCGGGAAATCAGAGAAGCATTACATCTTCATGGTCCGCAGCAAGATTCCTGGTGGCATGCTGACCAGCGACCAGCTGCTGGCCGAGATGGATCTCTGTGACGAGGTGGGGAATTCCACCCTGCGAATTACCTCCCGCCAGGGACTGCAGTTGCATGGGGTGCTGAAAACGGACCTGGCCGCCACGATCCAGCAGATCCAGCAGGCCCAGCTCACCACGCTCGGTGCCTGCGGTGATATCTGCCGAAACGTGATGTGCTGCCCCGCTCCAAGCGGGGACCCACTCCACCAGCAGATCCAGGAGATGGCACAGAAGCTGGCTGAACATTTCGCCCCGCGCTCCCCGGCCTTCAACGATATCTGGCTCACCGATATCGAGACTGGTGTGCGTGAACAGTTATCACTGGAGGAGACCCCGGAGATCAACGGTTACCCGGGCGATGAGGTCGAGCCAATCTACGGAAAACAGTACCTGCCACGAAAATTCAAAATTGGTATCGCCCTGCCGGATGACAACTGCATCGATGTTTACACGCACGACCTGGGCCTGGTCGCGGTGGTCCATGATGGCGTGATC
>JAPYUD010000529.1:1089-2820 GCA_029936215.1 Pirellulaceae bacterium
GGGAGGACAGGGACTCACCCCGTCCGCAAAAAAGACTTTTGCTGCCCTGGGCCAGAAAATGGCCTTTGTGGCTCCCGATGAGGTTCTCGATGTGGCCACGGCAATCGTCGCTGTCCAGCGGGACCACGGCAACCGCGTGGACCGCAAGGTTGCTCGCATGAAGTACCTGATCCACAACTGGGGGCTGGAGAAGTTCCGCAGCACGGTCGAGCAGTATTACGGCAAGCCGCTGGCCGAACCGGATGCCAGTGATGTCACTGACTTTGACGATCACATGGGATGGCACTCCCAGGTAGATGGCCGCTGGTTCTACGGGTTGAATGTTGAAAACGGCAGGATTCGAGACACTGACCAGTTCCGGCTCAAGTCGGCACTGCGGGAAATCTGCCGGACCCTCCGGCCCGGCATCCGGCTCACCGCCCACCAGAGTATCCTGCTCTCGGACATCGAGGAATCGGACCGGGAATCGCTTGAAAGAGTACTCCGTGATCATGGCGTCCCGCTGAGCGAGGATATCTCCAATGCCCGCCGCTGGTCGATGGCCTGCGTGGCCTGGCCCACCTGTGGGCTGTCGATCACCGAAAGCGAAAGGGCACTCCCTGGCATGATCGACCAACTGGAGACCGAGCTGGAAAGGCTGGGACTCGCGGATGAACGGTTTACCATTCGTATGACCGGGTGCCCAAACGGTTGTGCCCGGCCTTACAACCCGGATATTGGGCTGGTGGGGCGGGCCAGGGAGAAGTACACGCTTTACCTGGGTGGAAGGCTGCTGGGAAACCGGCTAGCATTCCTGCACCGGGACATGGTCCCGGCCGAGGAGATTGTCCCCTCCCTGGTGGCCATTTTCGAGTACTTCAAAGAGACTCGCCAGGAGGGAGAGACCTTTGGTGACTTCTGCCATCGCAAGGGGAATGACGACCTGCTGGCCCGTACAAACGGGGACGATTAGCAGGACGCTTGTTTTGCCCACGAGCGAGTTTTAGAATTGGTGCTCCTGACCGGTCGCCCGCGAATACCCGTGAGACAGGTCCCCAGGGAAAAAGAGAACTTCTCCTATGAACGAACAGCCAAGCAACCAGGCGCCGGATCAGATACCGGAAACAGTGGAAATGGAGTACGACCCGGTCTTCCTCCACGCGCGTCGTGAAGCGATCGTCATCTTCTGCACCTGGCTCGTGGCACTTATATGGGCAGTCCCCTACTGCTACATGTATGGCTACAATGTTGCTGATCCCAGCCAGATCACGATGGTCTTTGGTGTTCCCTCATGGCTCTTCTGGGGCATTGCCGTTCCCTGGATCGTGGCCAACGTGTTCACCACCTGGTTTTGCTTTGGCTTCATGAAAGACGCCGAACTGGTGGACGGCCCTGAGGAATCAATGGAATCTCCACTCGAGCACGTGGAGAACAAGTAATGAACAGCATGCCTTCCCTGCTGGCGGCCAGTGCGTCCAATGCGGCCCTCTGGACCTTCGTGATCTACATGCTGGCTGTCTTCAGCCTGGCAATTTTTTCGAACAAGCTGATGAAGGGAAAGAACTTCCTCAGCGAGTATTTTCTCGGGAGCCGTGGGCTGGGCGTCTGGGCATTTGCCCTGACCTTTGCTGCCACGAGTGCATCGGGAGGAAGCTTTACCGGCTTTCCCTCAAAAATCTACACACACGGCTGGATCCTGGGGCTCTGGATCGGCAGTTACATCGTCGTACCGATCTGTGCCATGGGCCTGCT
>JAPYUD010000530.1:0-2817 GCA_029936215.1 Pirellulaceae bacterium
CCACGCCAGCGTTGATCAGGCCAAACAGGCCAAGGATGAGCTCCACCGGGTTCTTCCACCAGGCGACAAACTCGCTCAGTGTGTCGCGGCGGGAAAGTTCCTCGCGGGCAAACAGCCCCAGGTCGGTATGGGCATGTGGCAGGCAGGGAATAATCGGAACCAGTCCCAGCGCGGGGTGAACCCCGGCCATGGCAAAGGAGACCCAGCACATGCTGCCAGGCACCAGCAGGTACCACCAGAAACTGTGCAGTCGCAACCTGCGGAACAGGTAACAGGTTCCCATGGCGCCAGCGGTCAACAGGAACCAGCCAGGTTCGATCGGGCTGGTCGGATAGGCGATCGCCAGGATCGCCAGGCCAGCCGCGTCATCGGCGATGGCCAGCAGCAGCAAAAAAACGATGGCGGGATGCCCGGCCCCGAAAATAATCCGGGCAATCAGGTAACTAAAAGCGATATCGGTGGCGCAGGGGACCGCCCAGCCCCGGCCGAGTGACTCGAGTTCGCCAAACCAGGCTGCCCCTCCCAGGTAGATTACGACCGGCCCAAGGATGCCCCCGAGTGTTGCCATCAACGGTGTGGCCGCCTTGCGGGCATTGGAAAGTGCACCGCCGGGTAACAGGGATTCCCATACCTCGCAGGCAGCAATGGCAAAAAAGAGCGCCATCAGGAGGTCATTGACCAGGAAATGCATCGTCACTCCATGGCGATGTCCATGGATGTCCGGACGCTCGATCAATCTCCGGTAGAGATTCCCGGTCCAGCCGTCGGGTTCCAGGAGAGGTTGCTGGAGATCATCAAGAGGGGCGGCCTCGTGTGCCTCGTCAGCACCGAGGATGGCAAAGTGAACAAAACGTCCGTAACTCTGGCGTTCGACAATCTCTCCTTTGTCGTTCACCCTGTCCGGGGCCATGTTGGCCCAGACAAGTGCCACCACCGCGCCAACGATCAGGAAGACAGAGTTCTCGAACAAGAACCGGATCGGTCGGCGGCGGGTAACATTGTCAGGCATGGAGAGAGAATCGTGTGAGGATTGGTCCTGGGATCAGACGCATCTTTCAGGGAAGTAAGTCTGTCGATACCACTGCCGCCAGTGGCAGCTGGGCAACGCGGGACTCAAGATTACTGTTTCCCTGTCGTTGTGAGAAGTGGAGGCCGACCGGATGCAGTTGCAAGTTCCTGGTTGCTTTTCGGGACCCGCTGGCCAAGTGGGAGGCCGGCAATTTCCTGCTGCCACTGCTGGAGCATTGACTCTGCACGCTCCCGGCTGAGGTACATGTCCTCACGATGATTAAAAGGGTCTCCATGGTCGCTTATCGCACGTTGCATATTACTGATGGCGAGTTGAAGGAGCCTGCGGTGCTCTCGCAGGCTGGCCCCGTCGAGTTTCCCCTGTTGATCGGCAATCTTTGCAGCGACATGGCTGCGATGATAAGTCAGGACGGCAAGGTATGTCAGGTGTTTTGCCTTGGGGCTGAGCGTCTGCATGTGTTTCTCCAGGCGAATCTGACGGTCCAGCGCGTGGAGGGTCTTCTCACCCTGGCCAGGTTCAACCTGCTTAGAAGCCATCGCTATTTTTGCCAGTCGCAGGGGCCAACTGGGTGAGGAGCGGCTGATCGATGATGTCATCAGCACGATGAAAATAATCGGCGTGCCAAAGTAAAGCAGCTGCTTCAGGAGTATTTTGCCTGCCGGGGCTGCCGCGGGACTCTGGTCCCACCAGGACGCGCGGGGTGGGTCGCTGGAGTTGCCGTTGTCCTCTGTCTCCTTTCGAGCAGCGGTTCCCGCCATCGCCAGGTTCTGGCGATTTTCCTTGTGACGGACCTTCCAGATAAAGCCGTCGTAGTAGTAGTGCAGCAGGGTGGAGGTGAAGTTCAGTGAGACAACGGTGCCAAAAAAGACCTTCACAAGGACCGTGTTGTCAGCAAACTGACCGATCACCGGCAGCCAGACCTCCTCGGTCAACAGGATGCCATACAACAGGCAGATTCCCACGTAAAGCACGGCGACCACGATTCCCCCGGTTGCAAAGGAGCGGGCAAAACGGGGACGTGTTTTCTCGGGCTTCTGTGCCAGGTTACGGTTGTAGGTCCAGACAATCGCCAGGTACTGCGTCACGTGGACCATGCCAAGGGTGGCGAAACCGACCATGAAAGTCCAGCCTGGCAGGAGTCTCTGCATCAGCGGGTTTTTGACGTAACAGAGTCCGAGCATGGCAAAGGTGATCAGGAAAAGAGCACACTTTGCGCCGCTGATGAAATAGCCCTTCCGCCGGCACCAGGCCAGGTAACCGATGTAAACAAATGTCATCAGGACGGCTGCGAACAGGATGGCCTGGCGAATAAAGTTGTAAACGGGCAGGTCAATCCACATCACTAGTCCCACGCCGCCGTCATTGGAGAGCTTGTAAAGCAAGTCAAAGAGCCACTCGCTGGCCGCCACCAGGATGAAAGTAAACCATGTCCAGCAAAGCATGTAATCCATCGTCGAGGCAATTTTTCGGGGCGCCTTGTTGTGCCTGTCGTAGATCCTCATGAATCCATAATGCTGCATGAGGAAGTGCCAGGGATCCCAGATATTGAGGATCACTTGCAGGAACAGGATTGTCATGATCGGCAGATCATTGGCGATCACGAAATAGACCACGGTCATCGATAGCGCAAAAGGAATTACCGGGCCGAGCAGCAAGTTCCAGCGATAACGGCGAAGCAGGTCCCGGTCGCCATAAATACGGATGAAGGTAGGGAAGTGATGTGCCACGTTGAAGATGATGAAGATCATCCAGACCAGTTCGACACCACCGGCCTTGAAGGTAAAGGC
>JAPYUD010000531.1:0-2817 GCA_029936215.1 Pirellulaceae bacterium
GGCCTCGCACGGCACCGTGTAGAGCGTCCCCTCCCCCGTTTTGACACGCTGGGATTTCCTCCCGCAAAACCAGAAACGCTGCTGCTTGTCGAAATACCCGACATCTCCCATGCGGTGCCAGAATGTCTCTCCATCCTCGATCTTGTGGAGTTCTGTCTGCCCTGGCAGGTTGACATACTTGGCGGTCACGACAGGTCCTCGCACCAGCAATTCACCGATTTCTCCAGCTGGCAAGGGCTCGGCATCCTCCATCGACGTGATCACCTCGTCACAAATACGGATCACCTTCCACTCGATCCCGTCAAAACGGCGTCCCACGCAGGTCCCCTTCCCCTGCTCACTCAGGGAGGCGGTCTGCTGGAGCACCTCGCTGGCAGAAATCGAAGCCACCGGCAGGGCCTCTGTTGCCCCGTAGGGTGTGTACATCTCACCTCCTGGATCGATCGCAGCTGTCATGCTCCTGAGCACACGCGGTGGTACCGGGGCACCGGAGGAGAGGACACGTTGCAGCGACGGTAACGTTTCTTTTTTCTCTTCACAGTAGCGTCCCACCACATCCCAGAGAGCGGGGCTCCCAAAGGACTGTTTCACCTGCCACTGCTGGATCGGTTCAATGATCTCCCGTGGATCCACTTCTGCCGGCCTGCTCGGATCCATCACAGGAATAATGGAAGTGACTCCCATGGCAGCATTGAAGAGCCCAAAAAGTGGAAAGGCAGGCAGGTCGATATCTCCTGGCTGGATCTTGTAGCGCTGCTGGATCTGCATCACCTGCTGATAAAAATTACCGTGCTGGTAGGCGACCCCCTTGGGCGGTCCGGTGCTCCCTGTGGTGAAAATCACTGCCGCCGGATCATCGGCGGCGGCCTTGAATGGCTCGAACGGTTTCTCCACCTGACGTCTGATCTGTCGCTCTGTCACTCCTCCCCAGAACCAGCGGCGACCGACGGTGATATTGTGCGAAGCGCGGGGAAATTTCCATCGCAGCAGGCATCGAATTGCCTGTCCCCGGCTAATCGCAATGAAACCCTGTGGGTCGACATTCTGCAGGCAGCGGATCATGTTTCGCCGCCCCATTCCCGGATCCACAAGGACCATTACGGCACCACTCTTGAGCACCGCAAATACCCAGCGGATGAAGTTCGTACTGAACGGGACGAGCAAGACAACACGCATGCCTGGCCGGATCCCGGCCTGCAGCATTCCCGCTGCCAGTTGATCGGACTGCTGGTCCAACTGCTCAAAAGTCGTCTGCTCGTACTCCCGCCCGGCCCCACATGGGCCGCTCGGCATGGCCACCGCAAGTCCATCCGGATGGCGATCGGCAGAGCGAGCCAGCAGGTCAGCAACATTGAATGAATCGGGCATGGAACCTGTTCGTACCAGGAGGATGAAAGTCAGGACCAGGATGCTGCAGCAACCCGCCCTGCAAGCAGGTCCAGCATCAGACTCGCCACATCGACATCAAGTGAGTGGGCCAACGCCTTCCAGCCGGGCACCCCATTCACTTCCAGCAGGTAGTACGTGCCATCACGACCCGGGAGGATGTCGACCCCGGCAACCAGGGCTCCCACCGACGCCACGGCACGACGCGCCAGCTCTGCGAGAGCCGGATCCAGCGAGGAGATTGGTTCGGCCCGGCCCCCGCGTCCAATATTTGTCCGCCAGTCGTTTTCACTGCAACGGCGGATGGCCAGCAGCTGGTCACCTATCACCAGCACGCGGATGTCATAACCGTGGTGAGGGATGAACTGCTGCAGGTAAACAACCGCCTTCAGTTGCAGTAACAGCTTGAATGCATGCATCGCCAGGTCGCGATCGGCAAGGCGGCTGATACCACGCCCCTCCCCGCCAAAAATCGGTTTAATAACCACGTCCTCCCCAAGTTCGGCAAAGGCTTCCATCGCCTCATCGAGGGTCTGGCAGACAACTGTCCGCGGTACCTGCAGGCCGGATTCCTGAAGGCGTGAGAGAGTGCGGTACTTGTCAACCGCCGCCTCAATGGCTGCCGGAGGATTGATCACCGGAATGCCCTGCCTGGAGAGAGAGTCAAGCACGTCCATACGAAAGACCACCTGTTCAAGCGATCCAGGTGGCATGGTCCGTACCAGGACAGCATCAAACTGGTGAAGAGACTGTTGCCCCGCGGCCATTCGCTGCCCCTGCTGCCCCACCGTGGCAGAGATGCTTGAGAAGGGAAGTGCTGTGACCTGATGGTCCATTGCACTGGCTGCTCGCTCCAGGTCTTTGAAATACCAGGACTCGGCAGAACCCAGGATGGCAAACTGCATGAGAAATCACCGTGCTAGGGAGAATCTGGAAGAGAGGCAAACGATGAAGCAAGGATATCGACAGCCAGTTCGCCGAACACAAATTGGGTACCACTGCGGGTACTGACAAGCGTCACCCGAGCCGGGCTGAACAGCAATGGGTCGATCTTGTAGAAATCCTGGTCGTACTGGCGAAAGATCTCGATAAATGGCCTGCCATGATCCGGGGAGCTGTTACTCGGTATTGCCGGGCCCTGCTCCTGGATCCACTGGTCCTCGGCATCCAGCCAGATCTTCACATCGGCTCCATAAAGGACGGCATCGTTGGTCCATCCCAGGGCCTGCAGGTCATCCCCGTCTGCCGAGGGGGGAAGCGGTGCCGTACCGCTACCACTGAGCACGCACTTGAGGTCCATGCCGATCTCGTGCATCTTGTGCAGGGCTGTCTCCAGCGACCGGGCAACCACCTGGCAGGCTCCGGCAGGGCTGGAGGTGCGAGCGACCAGCAGCGTCACTGCCGATGGTTCAACCCGGCATTTCTCAGCAA
>JAPYUD010000532.1:0-2808 GCA_029936215.1 Pirellulaceae bacterium
ATCCTCGGCAGGGAGCGAAAGTAAGCAGGTATTTGTGTTCGATTGGCGGTGGCCCAGACGACCGAGAGTGAACGGGCGGTACGCGTTACCTGCTCGCCATTGATCTGGGCGGTGCCGACTACCTTGATCTCTCCGCTCCAGCTTTCCACCTCGTCCGCGGCACGAATAACCAGGCTGGCAGTCCCCTGGGATTTCACCAGTGCGCCGGCACAGCTGACTCCCTCGGGAAGTCCTTCGATAGTAACTTCGATGTCCGAATTGAAACCTTCCAGCCGGTCGATCCGGATATCAAGCAACATCGTCCCGGAGCGACGAATCACCGGAGCGAACATCTTCACCTCGTTCCCATCCTTGACCTTGATCTGCTTGGGCAGGGCCAGCAGGCGGAAATCCGGTTTTTCGGGCCGGATCCGTAACTGGTAAATGAGTCGTGGGTCACTGCGTGCACCGCCGAACTGGTCCCGGACCAGGATTCGATAAATGCCGTCGTCGTTGACCACCAGCCGGTAATTCGGGTCGTCCGTGGAGGTGTCGAAATCCGTACCGATCGCGCCATTTCGATTGGCAGAGTCATCCAGCTTGGCAACCTCTGCTGCCGTCTCCTCGCCCTCCTCGTTGGTGGTAATTCGCTGTACCAGCATGGTGGGGTCACAGAGAAGTCCAAGTTGTTGGGAAAGCAGTTCGACCTGGAAAACATCCCCCTTCTTTGCTTCAAACTGGATCCAGTCCATGTCACCAGCGGGATAAAACTGGCCAGCCACCACGCAGGGTACCTGCACGACGGTGGCAGAGGATCCATCGTCATTCCCATCGGATTCCAGCACGACCGGTAGCTGTGTGGCTGACAGGACAGTGTTGTTGGCACCCGGATGGCGATAGTCAAAAGAGTGGTCCCATACTGCCGAGGGGAAGCGACGCAGCGAGAGCTGGCCCGATAACTGGTCGGCAGTTGGAACGGGGATCTGGGCAGAGAGTTTCTGGAGCTGGGCTCCACTCACCATCATGCCCTCGGCCGGTTCTCCACCCGCCAGGTTGCGGCCAAAGATGGTGTACTCTGACGTCGAGCCAAGGGTCCCTGCCGGGGGAAAGATAAAATCAACATACGGGGCGGTGTCAACAGTCAGGCGGTACTGGTACTCGGCACCCCCGCGGAAAATGAAGTCGTGAACCGCGAGCGTGTACACGCCGGCGTCGGTGAAGGTGTAGTCAATCATCGGATCCAGGCCGACCGACTCACGGTTGTTGGCCAGTTCCTGTCCCGCGGCATTGTAGAGCACCAGCGTGGCGTCGATCCGCGAGTCGAGCGACTCTCCATCAATTCGGAGCAGGATCCGTTGGCTGGCAGTCGCAGTGAACTTGAAGTAATCCCGGTTGTTTGCATCGGCAACACCATTGATTGTCGAGCCGACAGTGATTTCCTGGGCGTCCGCCTGGCTGTGGTTGCTGCCACTGTCCTTGATCTCTTCATGTAATCCGACAGCAAAACGACGGGGATTGGAGAGACCGAAGTCACCGGTGACTCGAACATCGTAGATGCCGGCAGGAACTGCACCATCAATCTTGACGGCGTAGACGTTGCCAACACGCTGCGGACCCGCGTCAAATTCGCCAGCCGGAGTGGTCTTGGGAGTTGCAATAATCCCGGGATGTGAAAAGACGAGCTGTGCGTTGTTGTCAAGATCTGCCCCACCAACGGTAACTTCCAGTTCCGTCCCCTGCTTTGCCCCGGAGGGTGTCAGGGTTGTTAACTGGGAGATGGGCAACTGGGCCACCGACGGGGAGATCAGCATTCCCACCAGCACGATGGCAGGCACCAGGTTGCGCGTCAGTTTTTTCAAGGCGTCGATCGGCAAATGACTCATGGCTTTCCTTGGCAAGGGAGTACTATTTAAAGCTTGGAATAAACCAGGTTGGGGTATCTCTCGTCATGGCCACCCTGGCCCACCTTGAAGCCACTCTCCGCTCTTGTCTGAGCAATCATGGCTCACCGGCAGTTGATCGTCTTCAGGGAGGTGATCAGGAAGGACCGGTCACGAAAACAGGGTCCACCAGTGAACCCTGTTAGCGTTCCATGAGTGTAAACAAAATGAAGATGTTTTTCCGTTCCCAGAGAAAAAATCCACGAAATTTTGCCTGGCCCTTGGAGGATCCCTAAAAAAAGCCGCGCCCGGCGGTCAGGGCAACGGCTTCTCTTTTCTGGAAAGTAAAACTGGGCGTCCGGGAGCTTAGTGGTTAAAGAGAAACTCCTTGGTGTTAATAAGTGCCCAGACAATGTCCTCATAGGCGACTTTTGCGTCCCCTGTCTTTTCGATATGGCTGGTCGCAATCTCGTTTTCCTCGCTCGACGGGTCACGGGCAAAGGCAAGCAAGTAGAGTTCCTTGATCTTGGCATTGTGGTCCCGTTCTTTGTCCGCGCTGAGCTTGGCCGCACGTCCATCTCCGGCCGTCAGCTTGCCCTGGATCTCGCTGGAATTCAGCAGGTGCAGGCTCTGGGCAAGGTTTGCCTCTGAGGATCGCTCGCACTCACATGCACTGCTTGACTCCGGGCGTCCAAAGACTGTCAGGAAGTAGGAGCTGAAACCGTTGTCTGGCAGTTGCGTGGCCCGTGTTCCTGACGGAACGCCACCAAAGCTGGTCGAGGTCCCGGTGACCTGGTTAATGGAATCGAGCAACACCTCCGCGTTGAGACGCTTGGGATAGTAGCGGGAGAAGTTCTGCTTGTCGTCGCGATTCCATTCGTTTGGCTCAGAGCTGAGCTGGTAGGTATTACTGTTACAGATTGTTCGTACCAGTTGCTTGAGGTCAAAA
>JAPYUD010000033.1:0-9934 GCA_029936215.1 Pirellulaceae bacterium
TGGGGCTCTGGATCGGCAGTTACATCGTCGTACCGATCTGTGCCATGGGCCTGCTCGGCAAGCGTATCAACCAGGTCGCCCGTCTCAGTTCATCGATCACGGTGCCAGACATCCTGCGAGATCGCTTTCGCAGCACCGCCTTTGGACTGATCGCCGTCGCCCTGATTGTCTTTTTCATGTCCTTTAACCTCGTCGCGCAGTTCAAGTCGGGAAGCTTGATCCTCAAGACACTGGTGCTGGACGTGGGTGTTTTCCAGGATGCAAGTACGACCGTGAATGGCTGGATCGAGGGAATTGGATTCCTCCAGGGAGTCGATGCGGGTTACCTGATCTGCCTCTTGACCTTTGGCATCGCCGTGATCATCTACACGACCTATGGAGGATTTCACGCGGTTGTCTGGACCGACGTGATGCAGGGGATCGTGATGGTCGTCGGCGTCCTGATTATGCTGCCACTGGCTCTCATGCTTGTCGGCAAGAGCGCACCGGAGGGCACCGGGGCACTGGAATATGCTACCAGGCAGATGATCGAGATGGTGCCGCCGGAGGAGGGAACCGTGACACTCCACAGTACCGCGGTGGCCACAAAGAACCTTGCCATCCGGCAAGGAGACTGGCTGACAGTGCCCGGAGAGTCACCTCGCCTGTTCCGGGTCACCAGCGAAAACGAAATCCCGGCAGGGTCATCCAGTGCCAGCAAGGTGTCCGTTCTTGAGATCATGACCCCCGGGGACATTGACCGGGTGCTGGGCCACGAGGACACCGTCATCCGGTCAGATCTACGGGTTGGCCTGGAGAGCCTGGAAATGACTGCCTATGTCTTCGGTGGCGAGGAAGATCGAAACGGCAACGGAAAACTCGATGAGACAGAAGATCTCAACGGAAACGGAAAACTCGATGAGGGAGAAGATCTCAACGAAAACGGGAAACTCGATGAGGCAGAGGATCGAAACAAAAACGGAAAACTCGATCACCCGCAAAAGGGAATGTACGTTACCGGTCCTGGACCGGACAAACGAGAAATGAACGGGTTCCTGCCGCTCAGCCTCGCCGTCTCTTTCTTCTTCATGTGGGCCATCTCCGGTTCAGGCCAGCCCAGCAGCATGGTCCGGCTGATGGCATTCAAGGATACGATCACCCTCCGGCGATCCATCTTCACCGTGGCGATGTATTACTCGATGATCTACTTCCCGCTGGTGATCATCTTCTGCTGTGCCCGCATCCTCCTGCCTGGAATGGAGAACGAATCGGACCGGATCATGCCAGCCATGGCGATTTTCCTGACCGAGAATATTGGGCTGGGCTGGCTGGCGGGTCTGCTGGTCGCGGCACCGTTTGCCGCGGTCATGTCGACCGTGGACAGTTTCCTGCTGATGATCAGCTCGGCACTGGTTCGGGACATCTACCAGCGAAATATCAATCCCGATGTCCAGGAAAAGACCGTCAAGACTCTCAGCTATATTTTCACCTTGCTGGTTGGCCTGGGTGCGATGGCGGGAGCAGTGAACCCACCACAGTTCCTGCAGGATATCATCGTCTACACTGGCAGCGGGCTGGCAGCAGCCTTCCTGGCCCCGATGGTCTTTGCGCTTTACTGGCCCCGTTCCAACGCCAGTGGTTGTATTAGCGGAATGCTGGCGGGATTTGCAGCTCACCTGGCCATGTACTTCAGTGGAATTTTTGTCAACGGGAGTTTCTTCCAGCCTTATCGACTCATGGATTTCGATCCGATCATCGTCGGCCTGTTCACTTCCTTCGCGGCAACCTTCGCGGCAACCCTGCTGACAGCACCCCCTCCAAGGGACCTCGTGCAAAAGTACTTCTGCAAACCAAGGACGGAGACTTAGTACCGCATGCTTCTTTTTGATGCCCACCTCGACATCTCGATGAACGCCACCGAGTGGAATCGTGACCTGACGCGGCCGCTCGAGGAGATCCGCAATCGCGAAGCATTGATGCTCGACAAGCTCGACCGCGGCAAGGGAATCCTTACTTTCGAGGAGATGCGGAAGGGGGAAATCGGCATCTGTATTGCCACCCAGATCGGTCGCTACGTCGCTCCCGATAACGACCTTCCCGGCTGGCACAGCCCCGAGATCGCCTGGGCACAGACGCAAGCCCAGCTCGCCTGGTACCGGACGATGGAGGAAGCGGGCCAGATGGTGCAGATTACCAACCGCGAGCAGCTCAACAGCCATGTGGAACTCTGGCAGAACAACCCGTCCGACAATCTCCCTATCGGCTATGTGCTCAGCCTCGAGGGGGCCGATTCAATTATCACGCCGGCCTACCTGGAACGGGCCTATGCCTACGGGCTTCGGGCCATCGGGCCGGCACATTATGGCCCTGGCCGCTACTCCCCGGGAACCGGTTCCGAGGGTGGGCTGGAAGCACCCGCGCGGGAACTACTGGGGGAAATGGAGCGGCTCGGTATCGTGATGGACTGCACGCACCTGACCGACGAGGCCTTCTGGGAAGCACTCGAGATCTATGGCGGCCCGGTCTGGGCCAGCCACAACAACTGCAGGGCCATCGTCCCTCACCAGCGACAGTTCAGTGACGAGCAGCTCTCGGCGCTAATCGAGCGGGACGCGGTGATCGGAATGGCCTTCGATGCCTGGATGATGCATCCGGGCTGGCAGCGTTCAATCACCCAGCCCTATACCGCGGGAGTGAACATTGAACGTATCGTGGAACACGTGGACCACATCTGCCAGTTGGCTGGCAATGCCCGGCATGTCGGAATCGGTTCCGACCTGG
This sequence comes from Pirellulaceae bacterium, assembly GCA_029936215.1. Lineage (GTDB taxonomy): Bacteria > Planctomycetota > Planctomycetia > Pirellulales > Pirellulaceae > SAT2750. Next base: position 2,761 of record JAPYUD010000033.1, read on the forward strand.
ACGGGGGCTACGGCCGTGAACAGTGCCCGTATGACATGGAGACGATCGCCGACATGCAAAACCTGGCCCCCATCCTGGCCGGGCGGGGTTATGCGGCGGAAGACGTGGAGGCCATCATGCATGGGAACTGGATACGACGACTCAATGACATCTGGAGTTAAACATGCAACTGGCCAAGTACCGTCACGGTGAGATTGAGGGAGTTGGGAGACTGGAAGCGGACCAGCTGATCCCGCTTGACCTTTCCAGCGGGGACTGTTCCAGCCTTTCTGATATTCTTGAATCCGACCAGCCAGCGGCGGTCGTGGAGGCCAGCGAGCAGCGGGATGCTGCTATCCCGCTGGACGAGATCCAGCTGCTGGCACCGATCGACCGGCAGGAAGTCTGGGCGGCCGGAGTCACCTACAAGCGAAGCCAGACCGCGCGGATGGAAGAATCCGAGGCCTCTGCATCCTGCTATGACCTGGTCTACCGGTCTGACCGCCCGGAACTGTTCCTCAAGGCAACCCCGCACCGCGTTTCAGGGCCGGGAGAACCACTGCGTATTCGCTGGGATGCCAGCTGGAATGTTCCCGAACCGGAACTTGCCCTGGTGATCACCCGTGACAAGCGGCTGGTTGGGTTCACGATTGGCAATGATATGAGTTCGCGGGACATCGAGGGAGAGAATCCACTCTACCTCCCCCAGGCCAAGGTCTATAACCAGTGTGCCGGCCTGGGGCCCTGCATTACCCTCCGCGAGGCGATGCCGTCGCGCGAGGAAAGTGGTATCCGATTGACAATTGAACGAGCCGGGGAGACCGTCTTCGAGGGTGAGACGAATGTCGACCAGATGGCACGCAGCTTCGAGGACCTGATCGATTACCTCGGCCGCGAACAGACATTCCCCGACGGGGTCATCCTGATGACCGGTACCGGTGTCGTCCCGGATAATGACTTCACCCTCCAGGACGGCGACACCGTCCACATCTCGATCGACGGCATTGGCACGCTTACCAACCCCATCGTGCAGGGAACGCAATAGCCTCCTGGCACTGCAGGGTTCACAGGCAGACCAGACATTCTCATTCTTTCATGGAGCAGAGTAGCTCGATATGCAAAAAGTACTGATCAACGGCCAGTGGCGCGATGCCAGTTCCAGTTCTTCCTTCCAGTCTCACAACCCGGCAACCTGCGAGGCGTTGCCGGACGAGTACCCGGTCAGCGACTGGAATGATTGCGATGCCGCGCTGGCAGCTGCAGAGTCTGCCGCTGCAGCCATGGCCTCCCTGCCCGCTACGGCGGTCGCTGATTTCCTTGACAGGTATGCTGAGGGAATCGAACAGCATTCCGAAGCGATCGTCAGCCTTGCCAACCTGGAAACAGCCCTGCCCAGTTCTCCCCGCCTGGCAGACATTGAACTGCCCCGGACCACGGGGCAGTTGCGATCCGCCGCCGCTGCCGCGCGAGAGGGCAGCTGGGCCATGCCGACGTTCGACACAACAAGCGGTATCCGCTCGATGTACGGACCGATCGGTCCGGTCACTGTCTTCGGACCCAATAACTTCCCGCTCGCCTTTGGCAGCATTTCCGGGGGTGACTTCGCCGCCGCCGTGGCGGCAGGGAATCCCGTGATTGCCAAGGCCAACAGTTCGCACCCGGGTACCACACGGCTGCTTGCCGAGCAGGCCCAACTGGCTGCCGAGGAGACAGGTATGCCAGCCGGCACGGTACAGTTGATCTACCGCACGGGCCATGCGGACGGCGAACGACTGGTAGCCGATCCGCGCAACGGTGCGACCGCCTACACCGGCAGCCGCGGTGCAGGCCTGAAACTCAAGGCCGCTGCCGATGCCGCAGGCAAACCGATCTACCTGGAACTCTCCAGCGTCAACCCCCTGATCCTGCTCCCAGGTGCACTCGAGGAACGTGGTGCGGAGATTGCCGAGGAGCTTACCGGGAGCTGCCTGATGGGGACGGGACAGTTCTGCACCAACCCGGGACTGGTGGTCACGGTAGCCGGGGAAACGACAAGCCAGTTTATTGACGACCTGGTAGCACGCTTCTCCCAGGCCCCCGTCGGAACGCTCCTCTCCGAAGGAGTCCAGACGTTACTGGGGCAAAGCCTGACAACGCTGCTTGACGCAGGTGGAGTGCTTCTGGTCGGTAACAGCGAGGGGGGTGGAAGCGGTTATTCTTTTGCCAACACGCTGGTCCAGATCAGCGCGGAGCAGTTTATTGCCAATCCCGAGACGATGCAGACGGAGGCATTTGGCAATGCCTCCCTGCTGGTTGTCGCTGACGACATCGACCAGGTATGTTCCCTGCTGGAGGAGCTGGAAGGAAACCTGACCGGCTGTATTTACTCCCATACCGGGGGCCAGGATGATCCCGATTATGACCGGGTGGCCCCCCGACTGCGCAAACGCGTGGGACGACTCCTGAACGACAAGATGCCGACCGGGGTGGCTGTCAGCCCGGCCATGAACCATGGCGGTCCCTACCCCGCCACCGGTCATCCGGGCTTCACAGCGGTTGGAATCCCCGCCTCGCTGTTTCGTTTTGCCATGCTCCAGTCCTACGACAATATCCGGCCTCACAGGCTTCCCGCTGCCCTGCAGGACAAGAATCCCGCTGGAACGATGTGGCGTAATGTCGATGGACAATGGACCCAGGCAGATATCCAGTAAGTCCGCTGGGGATGTGATAGCCAGCATCCTTCCAGTTCTGCATAATAAGAGAAGCCGGGAGAGCAGATGACGCCCCCGGCAGGTTCCTTCCTGGAGTAGCGAAATGATGCGCAAGCCATCCTCCCCGTTCCTTTTCAGCATCGCTCTCGTCCTGCTGACTTCAACAGTCACAATCGCCCAGGAGAAGAAGGAAGGGCAACCGTTGCTGGACCAGGCAACGGAGCTCAAGCTAAATGCCAAGTCCTTCGATGACCTGGAGAAAGTAGCTGACCTCTGCGAGGAAGCGATCAAGAAGGGACTGGACGAGGAGAATACTGCCTTTGCCCGCCAGCTGATGAGTGCCTCGCTATTTGAGCGAGCCAGCCGGCTCAGTGCCCCCGCACTGACAAACCCGCCTGATCGACGCTGGCCGGCGATGCGAGACCTGTCGATGGCCGACCTGGACCGGCTTCTCAAGTATAACCCTCGATTTGGTGATGCCCTGCTGCTGGTCGCCCGCTTACAACTGCTTCCCGGGGGTGACCGGGAGAAAGCAGTCAATTCCATCAAGCAGGCACTGGAGGTTTTCGCCGAGGACAAGGAAAAACTGGCAAGCGTCTACGTGCTTCGCTCCCAGCTCCAGAATGATCCCCAGGCCCGCCTGGCTGACCTGGACAAGGCCATCGAGCTGGATCCAGATAATACCGAGATTCTCCAGCGACGGGCCTTCTCGTTAATCCAGTCGGGCAAGATGGACGAGGCCGTAGAAGACCTTCGCACACTCTTCAAGGAAGATCCTGAGAATATCGTTGTCGCTGCCGCACTGGTGGAATACCTGGGACGTAATAACAAGCCAAAAGAGGCTCTCGAGATTGCGAACGAGGTGGTCAAACGACAACCGAAGGATATTCGTGCTTACCAGATGCGTTCGCGCGTTCACCTGCTGGCAGAAAATATCGACGGGGCAATTGAAGACCTGGGAAAGGCACTGGAAATCGAACCCCGTTCGCTGGAAATACTCCTCACCCGGGCTACCATTTACGAGTCGATCGAGAAGTACGACGAGGCCCTGACTGACCTGACAAACGCCGAGAAGATCCGACCAGGACTCCCCCAGGCAGCACTGCTGCGAGGCATGATCTACCAGCGCCAGGAACGCTTCGATGATGCTGCCCTGCAGCTTAGAAGACTCGTTCGTCTCAACCCGGGCAATGCACAGTTGCGACTCCAGCTTGGACTCTGCTATTCGATGGGTGACCATCACCAGCTGGCAATTGAGGAATTCAGTCGTGTCATCGAGATCGACAAGAAGAGCTGGATTGCCCTCTATTCCCGTGGTGATACACAGCTGAATATCGGGAAACACAAGGAAGCAATTTCTGACTACAACGTGGCACTGCAACTGAAGCAAGACAGCGAGGGGCTTCTCAATAACTTTGCCTGGGTACTGGCAACCTCGCCGGTCGATGAGCTTCGTGACGGCAAGCGTGCGGTGGAACTGGCACTGAAAGCCTGTGAGTTGTCAGAGTACAAGAAACCACATATTCTCAGCACGCTGGCAGCGGCATACGCCGAAACAGGCGATTTTGAATCTGCCATCAAGTGGTCAAGCAAGGCGGTTGAACTCAGTCCGGAGGAGATCCAGGATCAGCTCAAGGACGAGCTCAAGAGTTACAAGAAGGGCAAGCCCTTTAGGGAGCTCAAGGAGGACGAGGAAGGCCCACCGGTCAAGAAAGAAAAACCGGTAACCTAGCCCGAAAGTTCAGCATCCATGGATCGCGAAGACGCTTACTCGCTGATGTGTGAGTACACGACCAACGAGAGCCTCCGCCAGCACATGCTCGCCGTGGAAGTCTGCATGCGTCATTATGCCAAGCGTGGCGAGCAGGACGTGGAAAAATGGAGCATCGTGGGACTGCTCCATGATTTTGATTATGAGCGCTGGCCCAATCCGCCGGACCACCCGCTCAAGGGTTCCGAGATCCTTGCCGAGCACGGGTACCCGGAAGACGTGATCTACGCGATCAAGTCGCACGCGGACTATCTTGAGGATTGTCCGCGAGTCTCCCCCATGGACAAGACGCTTTATGCCTGCGATGAACTTGCAGGTTTTATTGCCGCCGTTGCCAAGGTGCGTCCCGATGGCATGCAGGGGATGAAACCAAAGAGCGTGAGGAAAAAACTCAAGCAGAAGAGCTTTGCGGCCGCTGTGAACCGGGAAGACATCGTGAACGGTGCCGAGGACCTGGGCGTGGAATTGAATGAACATATTCAGTTCATGATTGATGCCATGACCAGTATCGAGAATGAACTCGGGCTCAGCACCTCCGGGGACACGAGGGGTACCACTTCATAAACACGAGGGGAAACAGATCTTGGAAATCCAGGCGACAGAACAACTTCTGGAAAAAAAGTGCAAACCGTGCGAAGGGGGCGTGAATCCCTACTCGCTGGAGGAATCCCAGCAACAGCTCGGAGAGCTGGCAGGCTGGGAACTGACCGGCGACAACCAGCGGATCCGCAAGGAATGGACGGTCACCAATTTCATGGCAGGCATGGATTTCTTTCACCGGGTCGCCGAGGTTGCTGAAGACGATGGCCACCATCCCGACCTGCACATTGCCGGATATCGCAACGTGGCGATTGAACTCTGGACTCACGCCATCGGTGGGCTGAGCGAAAACGATTTCATCCTGGCAGCCAAGATCGACCAGTTGGAAATCGAGCTGCAATAGCAGCGCTGCTTAAAGCAGGGAGAGTGGGTTCTTGCGGTTTTCCAGGGGCATGGCGACTGGCATGCCCTGCCGGTGAGACTCAAACACCGCGGCAATCATCTCCACGGTGGTCCGCCCCTCGTAAATGCTGCACTCCGGTTGCCTGTCCTCACGGATCGCCAGCAACAGGTCGAGACAGGCTGCGATATTTCCCGCATGAGCGGGTGGATCCTTGATTGGCTCCTCCTTACCAGGCCCTGCCGAACTGACCGGAACCCACTGCTTGCCACTGCGGCCCGGTGACCAGCTGGGATCCTCAAGCAGCGAGACCTGTGGAAGAAAGCCGGTCACGATTTCGATGATGCCACGTGACCCCATGATCTGCAGGGCGAACCGTCCACCGGCCGTGTCACGCTGCGAGCCAAAATAGGTGGTAATCCCCTCATCCATTCCATACATGGCAGCGATATTGTCGCCAGCCAACAGGCCGATCCCCTCGGCTCCCTCGCCAACATCCTCGCTGGTCACAGGCTGGTTCTTGTCCTGCAGATGGGCAAAGCACCAGTTTGCCTCTCCACCAAAAAAATGCACCAGGTTCATGATGTGGCTTCCCAGCACCCAGAGATCTTCACCACCACCCCGTCGATCTTCCTTGCCACGTCCGCGCAGCTCAAGCACGCGGCCAATCACCCCGTCCTCGATAAGATCGCGAATCACCGGCAACTTCGGGCTGTAACGAGTCGGGTGGGCCATCACCAGCTTGATCTTGTTCTCCTCGCACGCCGCAATCATCTGGTCGGCTTCTTCGAGAGTGCGGCACATCGGCTTTTCCATGTAGACATGGATCTTGCGCTCGGCAGCAGCAAGTACCATCTCGTGATGTTGATCGAGCCAGCGGGGACAGATACTGATAATGTCCGGTTTCAGCTCGTCGAGCATCTTCCGGTAATCTTTAAACGCCCTGGGCGCCTTGAGCTTGCCCGCTGCCGCCGCTCGGCCTCCCTCGTCCGGGTCCGCCACTCCGACAATCTCAGTTCCCTCGATATGGAGCCACCCGTCACCAACCCCGTGGCCATAATTGCCACGGCCGGTGTGCCCAATAACGCCGATCCGGTATTTCGCTGCCATCAAATTAGGCTCCTGCAGGAATAGGGGAGATTCTGGTTGAGTGACCACGTGACGCGATCCGCATGCTGCGTGATTTCGGTATGATACAGGCTGCTACTGCGGCTGTCGATTTCCTGGCCTGACCTTCCCAGCCTTGCCAATGAGTTCTTCCCACTTAACAAACCGCGTTGCCGTTATCGGTGGTGGCATTACCGGCCTGGCCGCAGCCCACCGGCTGAGCGAGCTTGCCCCCTCGATGGAAGTCACGCTCTACGAGCTGGAGGATCGCCCGGGAGGGATCCTCCAGACGATCCAGAAGGATGGATTTCTCATCGAGCAGAGTTCCGACATGTTCACGCTGCGGGAACCCTGGGCCATGCAACTTTGCCAGCGGATCGGTTTCCAGGATCAACTGATCTCTACCAACGAGCAACACCGGCGAGCTTTCGTGGTTCGTGGAGGTCGTCTTTATCCTGTTCCGATGGGCTGGTCCCTGCTTTCTCCCACCTCGATATTTTCCCTGATGACATCCAGGCTGCTTAGCCTGCGGGGCCGGATGCGAGTGGCGTGGGATTATTTCAAGCCAGCCGGGGGCACCGGCGACGATGAAAGCCTCGCTTCTTTCGCCCGCAGGCGGCTGGGGCGAGAAGCTTACGAGCAGGTCATCCAGCCACTGGTGGGAGGCATTTTTACGGCAGATCCTGA